>NZ_JBQQFC010000049.1:0-12489 GCF_052258445.1 Psychrobacter sp. T6-1 | reverse complement strand
CTTGATTTAGACGCCCTTGAGCGCAACATCAAAAAAATGGGCGACTACGCCAAAGACCATAATATGCGTCACCGTAGCCACGGCAAAATGCACAAATCCGTTGATGTACAAAAGCTGCAAGAAGAGCTTGGCGGCGCAGTAGGTATCTGTAGCCAAAAAGTATCAGAAGCAGAAGTGTTCGCCCGTGGTGGTATCAAAGATATCTTGGTATCCAACCAAGTTCGTGACCCTGCAAAGATTGATCGCCTAGAAAAATTGCCAAAACTTGGCGCAAAAATCACCGTTTGTCTTGATGACGTCGATAATGTGGCTGAACTATCAGAAGCAGCTATTAGAAACGATACTGAGCTGAACTGTTATATCGAGATTGATTGCGGGGCTGGCCGCTGCGGTGTCACCACCACAGAAGCGGTTGTTGAGATTGCCAAAGCCATCGATGCGGCGGACAACTTGAAGTTCACGGGTATTCAAGCCTATCAAGGTGCGATGCAGCATATGGACAGCTATAGCGACCGTAAAGCCAAAACCCAAGTCGCTATCGATCAAGTCCAAGAGGCCGTTGAAGCGCTTGAAAAGATTGGCCTAAAACCAGAGTTTGTCTCAGGCGGCGGTACCGGTAGCTACTACTTTGAGAGCAACTCAGGGGTCTATAACGAGTTGCAGTGTGGCTCGTACGCCTTTATGGATGCAGACTACGGCCGTATCCTAGACGAAGACGGCAACCGTATCGATGCTGGCGAGTGGGAAAACGCGCTATTCCTGTTAACCTCAGTAATGAGTCATACCAAGCCAGACAAAGCTATCGTTGATGCAGGTCTAAAAGCTCAATCCGTCGATAGTGGCCTACCCTTTATCTATGGTCGCGACGATGTTGAATATGTGAAATGTTCAGACGAGCATGGCGTAGTAAGCGATCCAAATGGCGTGCTAAAAATCAATGAAAAACTAAAATTAGTACCAGGACATTGTGATCCTACTTGTAACATTCATGACTGGTATGTTGGCGTACGCGGCGGCAAGGTTGAGAGCGTATGGCCAGTATCTGCTCGTGGGCGCGCGTATTAACGCGCTTACTAAGCGGTATAAACCTAACTGCAGAAACTTGAGTTTCTATAAAGGCTGCGTGTTGTCGCACAGTTTTGATATTTTATCGAATCGGGCACAACGTACTGCCTTTCGCTATTTATCGCATTGATTTTGCAGTAATTCTATATAGACAATATATAAAAAGGAGCTTTTATGAGTGACCATAGTGAAGGATTAATAATCGTCTCAGAAGAGGCTTGTAAGTCTGTGATTGATCGCCAATCTGCATTTATAGCAGTTGAGAGCGTGTTCGCTTCTATGGCAAGCGGTGATGCCTATAATTTCCCTGTGATTCGTGAAGCAATTGGCTATGCTGATGCATTATATGGCTTTAAATCTGGCTTTGACCGTGCTGGTAAATCACTAGGTTTAAAATCAGGTGGTTATTGGCCAGGCAATGCCGCTAAAGGCTTGACCAATCATCAGTCAACGATTTTCTTATTCAATCCAGATAATGGTAAGTTGCGCGCCCTCGTCGGTGGCAATTACCTAACGGCGGTACGTACAGCGGCCGCCTCTGCCGTGTCGATTGCCCATTTAGCGCGCACAGATAGCAAAGTATTAGGTATGATCGGCGCCGGTCATCAGTCTACTTTTCAGCTGCGTGCTGCTCTTGAGCAACGCAATTTTGAAAAGGTAGTGGCTTGGAACAAGAACAAGGATCGCCTCAAAACCCTACAAGCCGTCGCTGAAGAGATAGGCGTACCGTTTAAATCAGTGGAGCGCGAAGAGCTTTGCAAGCAGGCTGATGTAATCATCACGATTACCTCAGCGTTTGAGCCGCTGCTTATGAAAGAGTGGATCAAATCTGGTACACATATCGCCTGTATGGGTACTGATACGGTCGGAAAACAAGAAGTCGATCCTGCCTTGATCGCCGCCGCTACCGTATTTACTGATGAAATCGCGCAATCGATTAGCCTTGGTGAGGCTCAGCATGCGATTAAGTCTGGTGCTATCAAAGAAAGTGATATCACTACTCTTGGTGACGTCATCAACGGTGAACATGCAGGTCGTAGTAATGATGATGAGATTACCTTGTTTGATGGGACTGGTGTTGGCCTGCAAGATTTAGCAGTTGCTTCTGCTGCTGCTAAGCTTGCACTTGAAAAAGGCGAAGCCCAGCAAATCTCGTTATAATCAGCAAACTAGCTATTGTATTTTAGAACCGCCAAATCATGAGCTTACTTGGCGGTTCTATTTTTGCTTAATCAAACCCGACCAACATGCTTTGCGTGCAGCTGTGACAGACTATTATCAATGCCTCTACTGTTTAATCTGTACTATTTCGAATAGACTTTGTCTTTACAAAGCTGACATTCTCCTTCTAGTTTACATTATTAACTACCGCAACTGACTGCGCGTTATTTTGAAATATATTGAGTATGAACCAAATACTATCTAACCGCTCACACCCGCTCTATCACCATAGCCAGCCCTTGCCCAATACCAATGCATAAACTGACTACCGCGTATTGTCCGCCCGTGCGCTGTAGCTCGCGCGCCGTACTTAAGGCTATGCGAGCACCTGACGCACCAAGCGGATGACCGACCGCAATCGCGCCGCCATTTGGGTTAACGCGGGTGTCATCAAAGTCGATATCCAAACCCTTTAGACAGCCTAGTACTTGGGATGCAAAGGCTTCATTAATCTCAATGATGGACATATCATCAAGGGTCAAGTCAGCGCGTTTGAGTGCTAGCTTTATCGCCTCAACGGGGCCTACGCCCATAATATTTGGCTCAACGCCCATCGCGCCAGAGGATAAAATCTTGGCAATAGGTTTAAAGCCTAGTTTTTCTTCTGCTTGTTTTGAGCCAATAATCAGCGCAGCGGCGCCATCGTTAATACCTGATGCATTCCCTGCTGTGACCACGCCATTCTCATTCAACGGTTTTAGCTTTTGCAGTGCTTCTACCGTAGAGCTAGCGCGAGGATGCTCATCTTCCGTTATCGCTTTGTCTGGTAATTTTTTACCTTGCGATACTGTGATTGGCGTTATTTCCTCATCAAAGAAACTAGCTTGTTTGGCGGTTTGATATTTCGCTTGCGAGGCGGCTGCGAATTTATCGGCTTCTTCTCGGCTGATGTCGTATTTGCGCGCGACATTATCACCCGTTTGCGGCATGCTATCGCCACCAAATTCTTTGGTTAAAACAGGATTAGGAAATCGGCTACCAATAGTGGTATCAAATACTTTAAAGTCACGACTAAAAGGCTGCTCGGTCTTGGCAAAGACAAAGGGCGCGCGGGTCATGGACTCAACGCCACCTGCCAAAAATATGTCCCCTTCGTTGCAAGTGATAGCGCGCGCGGCATCAATGACAGTAGATAGCCCTGACGCGCATAGACGATTGACGGTTTGACCGGGCGTGGTGACATCTAGTCCCGCTAGTAATGCGGCATTGCGTGCGATGTTGCGTGAGTCTTCACCCGCTTGGTTGGTGTTACCGATCAGTACTTCATCAAAGATGTCGCTGGGCAATTGGTGTTTTTCAACCAAAGCTTTGATCACTGCCGCAATCATATCATCAGGACGCACAGTGGCAAGTGCGCCGCCATGGCGACCGAAAGGACTTCTTAATCCATCATAAATATAAGCGTCTAACATCACTGTTCCTTGTTGTGTTTTAAGAGTTGCTTCGATTGAGATATAGAGTTCATCAAACTGCTTTAGTTTTTAGCATTAAAGATCTGGCATTAAAAATTACTCTGCTGCGTAAACAGCGAAATACTAAGCTTGGCACGGCGCTGTAACCACGGACTAGGACGGTAACGCGGATCACCTGTTAGAGCATAAACACGCTCTAAGATAAGTAAAATACGCGAAGCACCAAGCGCGTCACCCCACGAAATCGGACCGAACGGATATCCCAAGCCAAGCTTGATGGCATTGTCGATATCCTCAGGCGTCGCTATGCTTTGCTGCGCCATATCACAGCCCAAATTAATCACCATCGCCATAACTCGCTGCGCCACAAAGCCCGTGCTTTCTTTAATTAGCGAAGCACCAGCTGAGCCTTCATTCAAATTATTATTTAAGCTTTTACCGAATAAAGTATCAGCCTGCGTGACAAATTTGTCCTTTGTAACGATACTTGGCATCAACGTACGATGCTTAGATAAGTCCGTTAGCATATCGATGGCAACCGCTTGTTGAGGGTTCACTTGATAGCGAATAGCGGCATTGGTGGTATCTTCGCCATAAATCGCCAGTAATACCAAACTGCTAGGGTTTGGGGTATCGTTATTATCGATAGTGATGTCATTAGCGTTTAGGTAATCAACCAGCTGTTGTTTATCTGCCGCTAAATCCGCGCCAATCCAAACTGAATTAACGGCTTTGTCAGATACAGCGTTAGACAAAGACTCTTGAGCGGTATCTGCTGTCACCTTTTTACTATCTTGCTTTTTATTGTCTATGTACTGATAAAAGCCCTCACCCACTTTACGACCAAGCTTGTTACCCTCTAGCATTTGCCGTGTTAATGGATGCGGGCGATAGCGCGGCTCGAAGTAATATTGATTATAAATCGATTCCATAACCGGATGCGAGACATCGACGCCTGTCAGATCCATCAGCTCAAACGGTCCCATACGAAAGCCTGCGCCATCGCGCAAAATACGATCAATCTGCTCAAGACTGGCAACGTCCTCGCCTAGTATTTTTAACGCCTCTGTACCAAAAGCTCTACCGCCATGATTGACGATAAACCCTGGCGTATCCTTTGCGACGACGCCTAAATGGCCTATACGTTTGGCTAAACTGGTAAGCGTTTGGGTTACTGCAGGCTCGGTTGAGAGACCTGGGATTACCTCAACGATTTTCATAAGCGGTACAGGATTAAAGAAGTGAAACCCTGCTACCCGCTCTGGGTAAGTACAAACCGAGGCAATGGCGGTCACTGATAGCGATGAGGTATTAGTTGCTAAAATGGTATCGGTAGGAACAAGGCCTTCTAATTGCTTAAACAGCTGCTGTTTGATCTCTAAATTTTCAATAATGGCCTCAACAACAATATCCACTTCAGCAATTTGTGCGATATCCTCAATCACCGTTAGATTAGCCAAAGTCGCTTGCAATTGCTCATCGGTAAACTTCCCCTTAGCCGCAAGTTTTTTAAGTGTCGCTTGAAGCGCTTGACGTCCTTGCTCAGCGGCTCCTGTTTTGGCATCAAATAACAATACGTTAATGCCCGCTTGCGCTGCGATTTGGGCAATACCCATACCCATGATGCCCGTGCCAATAATGGCTAATGATTGCATATCTGATGATGTGATAGTCATAGTATTCCTTTATATGATTTAGTGGTGTCTTAATCCCTTAAACGACTACTGTCCTTTGTAGTTGGCATCACGCTTTTCCAAAAAGGCTTTTGCGCCTTCTTTTTGATCTTCGGTATCAAATAAAATCTGAAAGGCTTTACGCTCTAAAGCTAGAGCCGCTTGCAATGGCATGTCCACCCCAAGGTTGGCGACTTCTTTGATTTGGGTTAAAGCAATGGGCGAGTAGCCTGCCAACTGCTCAGCGATTTCTACAGCGCGCTTAATAGTCGCCTCATCGTCCACCACTTCAGACACTAGTCCCATTTGATCCGCCTGATCAGCGCTTATCATATCGCCCGTTAAGATGAGCTTCATAGCTTTATGCTTGCCAAGCAAGCGAAACAATCGCTGCGTACCTCCTGCCCCTGGCATCAGACCTATCTTAATCTCTGGCTGTCCAAACTTAGCCGACTTGCCCGCGACAATAATATCGGCATGCATCGCAAGCTCACAGCCGCCGCCAAGCGCATAGCCATTAACTGCGGCGATAATAGGTTTACGGCAATCGGTAATCGCGTCCCAATACTGTTCGCTATGACGCAGATAAACATCGACTGTCTTTGCAGTCAAAAAGTCATTGATATCAGCACCCGCGGCGAATACTTTATCACCGCCAGTGAGTACGATAGCTTTGGTCTTTGAGTCATTATTTAATCGAATAAAAATCTCTGCCATCTGCGCGCGTAACTCAGCGTTTAGGGCGTTGCGAACTTTAGGACGATTGAGGGTTATTACACTTACGCCACTATCTAATGTCTCACAGGTAATGATGGACTCTTCCATGATGCTATCCTTATTTGTTGTCTTGCGTATATTAATACAACACTACTAAAATACCGCACTGCGGTTCTTGAAACCGAAATTGTTGTAATCTGCTTTAGTATAGATTATGCTATTTGGCTCATACAAGCTCTTTATGTAAAACCGTTATTTGTGCTATCGGTTATTTGCACTATCAGTTTTTTATATTATTAGTTATAAGCGTCAAACTTATCCAAACTATTCTCACATTCAGTCACACCAGACAAGGAAGTCCCATGATTAGAGATCAAGAAGTCCTCGACCATATCGTCAATACCGTTCGTCAATTTGTCAACGATCAGCTCATACCTAATGAAGACTGGGTCGCAGAAAACGATCGCCTGCCAGAAGAGATCATCAGTCAAATGCGCGAGCTGGGTCTATTTGGATTGACCATACCAGAAGAATACGGCGGTCTTGGACTCACGATGGAAGAAGAGGTCATCGTCGCTTTTGAGATGGGACGCACCTCCCCTGCGTTTCGCTCGCTTATCGGTACCAACAACGGCATTGGCTCCTCAGGTCTGGTCATCGACGGCACCGAAGATCAAAAGCAAAAATATCTACCCAAACTTGCCAGCGGCGAGATTATCGGCTCGTTTTGTCTGACTGAACCCGAAGCAGGCTCGGATGCCGCCTCCTTGCGCACTACTGCTATCAAAGACGGCGATACTTATGTCATTAACGGCACTAAGCGCTATATCACCAACGCACCACAAGCAGGCGTCTTCACGGTGATGGCGCGTACCGACCCTCAGAACAAACGCGCGGGCGGGATCTCTGCCTTTATCGTTGAAAGCGATACCCCAGGCATTACTTTAGGTAAAATCGATAAAAAAATGGGACAAAAAGGCGCGCATACTTGTGATGTGATCTTTGATAACTGCGTGGTGCCAGCAAGTGCTTTGATCGGCGGCGTCGAGGGTGTCGGCTTTAAGACGGCGATGAAAGTGCTGGATAAAGGTCGTTTGCATATTGCAGCGGCCAGTACTGCGGCGGCCTCTCGCATGTTAGATGATGCGCTGCGCTACGCTGTCGATCGCAAACAGTTTGGTCAACCGATTGCCAGTTTTCAGCTGATTCAGGCGATGCTTGCTGATTCAAAGGCTGAGATTTATGCGGCCAAATCTATGGTGCTCGATGCCTCGCGCCTGCGTGATGAAGGTAAAGATGTGGTGACTGAGTCCTCCTGTGCTAAGATGTTTGCCACTGAGATGTGTGGACGCGTAGCCGATCGCGCAGTACAGATTCATGGCGGCGCCGGTTACATTGCAGATTACGGTATTGAGCGTTTTTATCGTGATGTGCGTCTGTATCGTCTGTACGAAGGCACCACGCAAATTCAGCAAATTATTATCGCTCGCAATATGATTAAAGAAGTGAGCGAATAACCTCAACCAAGAATACTACCTACAATACTACGCCCTATGACGATTCGTAATACTACGAGCAGCGCTCTTGAGCTGCTAGAGCCTATAAGTGAGATGAAAGATCAAAGCGATCGGCAGTTTGTCACCGCACTCGCTCGCGGGCTTGAGCTGCTACGATGTTTTACCCCGCAGCAGCCCATGCTTGGCAATCAAGATCTCAGCCAATTAACAGGGCTGCCTAAAGGCACAATTACGCGTCTTACCTATACCTTAGTCAAACTCGGCTATCTAAAACAATCTACTACCAGTAGCAAGTACCAACTGGCAGCTGGCGTGTTGGGCTTTGGTTATACCATGATGGCAAATATCTCTATTAATAATCTTGTCACGCCTTACATGGCGGATCTAGCAGAGTACGCCGACAGCGCCGTTGCCATGGCAACCCGCGATCGGCTGATGATGGTGTATCTAAACGTCGTGCAAGGCTCTAGCACCACAACCATGCGCCGTAATGTCGGGTCGTACTTGCCTATGCACTCTAGTGCGATGGGACGTGCTTGCTTAGCGAGTATGCCACCTGCCGAGCAAGACTTTATTATGAATGCGATTCGTAGTAAGCACGATAAAGACTGGTCAAAAATCAAGTCGAGCCTAGAGCAAGCGTTTAAAGACTTTGAGAACTTTGGCTATTGCTTTTCATTTGGCGATTGGCAAAAGGAGGTCAATGCTGTGGCCACGGCCATCATGCATCCCACTGAGGGCCTACTCACCTTTAATTGCGGCGCGCCAAGCTTTGTGCTTAGCCGTACCAAGATTGAGCAAGTCATTGCTCCGCGACTGCTGCATATGAAACACAATATTGAGAGTAATATTTATGGGGTTTAGTTGACCTTTAATATAATACTCAATGTTAACAGTCCATAACTTCACTATTTTCCTTCACTCAATTCAAAATAAAACCGCTAAATATTTGTTTATATTAAAAATTTTAATAAACGATTATCTAAGCTATTTTTTTGTCAAAGTGCAAATCTTTCAAAATGTAAGTATTTGTAATATCCGACGAACGTAGCAATAAACCCGATAGATATACAAATATTTAAGACTTTTTGAGCGTATACTCAATAACAGCTATGATGCTTATATATTAAAATCATCATAGTTTCAATGTCTTAACTAAAGTTCTAAACCCCATCTCACTTCAGTTTCTTTACAAGGATACGTATGAAACACACGACCAAAGCGTTAATAGCAGCGGTAACTCTGTGCATGAGTGCAAGCGCAGTAGCCTCAAGTCACCGAGAAGCCCCTTCTATTACTAAGACTCCTAAAGTCGATGCTACCGACTTTTATATGTTTAACAGCTACGAGAATAATCGTGCAAACTTTGTCACGATTATCGCCAACTATCTGCCATTACAAGACGCCTATGGCGGACCGAACTATTTTGCCCTTGATCCAGATGCCCTGTATGAGATTCATATCGACAACAATGGCGATGCGGTCGAAGATATTACCTTTCAGTTTAACTTTACGCAAAATTTGAACAGCATCGGGCTTGACACTGATAACGATCCATCAACGCCAGACGTTGCTGTTGCTTTGTCTAATATTGGTGATGCGTCAAACAAATCAAATCTACAAACCACTGAAAAGTATGAAGTCACAATGGTGAAAGGCGATCGCCGTAGTGGCAATCGGACGTCTTTAGGTACTTTTGATAAGCCATTTGATTATATCGGTACCAAGTCTTTCGCTGACTATCCTAATTATGCTCGAGGATTTATTAACGATTTGACCATTCCAGGCTGTAATACTAAGGGTAAAGTGTTTGTTGGTCAGCGCGCTGAAGGTTTTGCTATTGATCTAGGCAGAGTATTTGATTTAATTAACCTTGATCCCACACTGTCGCGTGATGGTGGAACTAATATATTAGCAGACAAGAACGTCACCTCGATTGCGATGGAAGTACCTAAGGCTTGTTTAACTGCTGGTTCTGACCCTGTCATTGGTGCATGGACAACAGCGAGTGTGCGTCAAGCAACTTTAGTCAATCCAAATCCTGGCTCCAGTATTAGCACTACAGCCAAAAAAGGCGGTGCATGGACACAAGTGTCAAGATTAGGTATGCCGCTAGTTAATGAAGTGATTATCGGTTTAAAAGACAAAGATAAATTTAACGCCTCAGAGCCAAAAGATGACGCTAACAACTTTGCACCTTATGTCCTCTACCCTACGCTTCCAAAACTCATTGAGACTTTGTTTGCAGCACCAGCACCGACTAACCTTCCGCGTCAGGATCTTGTCACTGCCTTTTTAACAGGCGTACCAACGGTCAACAAACCTGCTATTCCTGCTAATACAGACCAAGTGCTATCAGAAATGCTGCGCCTAAATACTAGTATTCCTGCTGTAGCCGCTAATAATCAGAACGATCTAGGACTACTTAGTCTTATTCAAAGCGTTCAAACTGATGGACGTCCTAGTACTGGTGTTGATACTGCTGGATTTCCAAATGGTCGACGCCCCGGTGATGATGTCACCGATATTGCTTTAAGAGTCTCTATGGGTGCATTGTGTCATTCAGGTTTGCCAAATACTGTTATTCCATGTGCACCTGCAGATGCAAAAGCGGGTAAAGCGTTACTCACTGATCGTGCACTTAAAACGGCTACCGAGTTTGACTCAGTCTTTCCTTATCTAACGACTCCTAACGCAGGTAGCGGAAATTCAGATTCAGATTCAGACAGCCGATAAGCTGACGCTAACTCAAGGAGAAATACGATGCGCTATTTACTTTTAGCAGTATTGGTTACAGGTTCGGCGGCTCTGACAGGTTGCTTTGGTGATAATGATAACGACAATTTTGACCCGCCAAGCCAAGTGGATAATGATCTTATCAAAGATCAAGCCAATGCACAGGATGCAGTAAACAAGACCTCTGCTGTGATTGATGCTAGCAATAATGTCAATACCGATGAGCCGCAAGACATCGACAGGATTATGTTGTCTGACGCCAATCGAGCAGAGCCTATCGCTATCAAAGATCCTAACGCCTCTTTATAGTGTTCTGCAAAAAACCCTAACACCTGATCGGATTTCTGATCAGGTGTTTCTTTACGTTTTGTGAGGAGTACTCTTATGCTATGGACAAAATCTGTGATTGGCTTGCTCATTTTACTGTTTAGTAGTCAGATATTGTATGCCGCGCCCTTTATACCGACAGACGATATGCAAGTCCTTGAGACTCTGCCGTCAGACTCCCCGCCTCCTCGTTATAGCAGCGCCTCTGATCTGACAGCTCCTGCTCATACTGGTAATAACGACAATGCTCGGCAGCTACTAGAACGCGCTTATTTAGAAGGCGACCCGCGCGCGCTCGGTCAAGCACGCGCGCAATTGGATCAAAGCGAAGATCAAAGCATAGAGACTCTAATGCTGCGAGCACGAGCATTGCAGTCGGATCACAAGTTTGCTGAGGCAAAAGAGATACTCGGTCAAATACTGAGTCAAAACCCCGCGTATCCAGATGCCCTATTAACCCTTTCCTCATTGCTGGTTGTACAAGGACAGTTTGATGAGGCTACGGAGTACTGTGACCGATTAAGTGATCCTTCGCTACGTGTATACCAAGCCGCTTGTATCGCTCAAATACAAAGTATGACGGGAGATCTTAGTCAAGCTAACCAGACCTTAGATGGACTTGCAGCAATCGCGCCTGGACTTGATCCATCAACGGCTCGCTGGATATATTTGATGCAAGCTGATGCTGCCCTGCGTAGCCAAGATACCGCACTTGCCAAGCAAGTCTTTGCGGTGATGGATGAGCAAACCGTGCCAGCACTGATGGCGCGTGCAGATTGGCTACTAAGCATCGGTGAGTACCAACAAGTAATCGATTTGCTACAAGATCATACTGATAAAGATGCACTGCTACTGCGTCTTATCGATGCGCAAATGCAGTCGGGAGACCCCAAAGCGGATACAAACCTAGCACTTATGAAAGAGCGTATTGACGTGTGGCAATTGCGCGGCGAAAACGCCCATACTCGCGAGCAAGCGATGTATGCTCTGCTCGCTGAGCAAACGGACGACGCACTGAAGCTTGCGCGGAACAACTGGCAACAGCAGCGCGAAACGGCTGATATTGTGCTATATGCAACCGCCGCTATCAAAGCGAGTAGTCAACAAGATATCGATATTCTCCAGCAATTTATCAGTGATACGCAGTTTGAGTATCCTGCACTTGAGCAAGCACTGCGCTTAGGCAAAATAGATAAGTGTCTTAACTGCACTGTCACGCAGGCGATGAATAAGGATAAGTCTCTATGAGCACGTATAAAAAACTCTCATGGCGTCATGCTTATCATTATTTGACGCTATCTTTACTGGCGATACTGCTAACTATAACGGCGACTGTAGCGCAGGCGCATGAGTCGAGTACTGCTTATCTAAACCTAAATTCAGTCGATTCTGAAAGCCAGTACGCCGCTCAGTATGAGTTATCGCTTCGAGATTTAGCGCTACTTATAGACATAGACCCAAACCAAGACCGTAATGTAAGCTGGGCGGAAGTCAAAGCGCAAGCACCGCTTATAGAGGCGCTTATTGCCTCGCAAGTGGTATTGCAAAGCGGTGGTCAACCTTGTCAAATCACTGCTTTTGAGCCTTTAGCGATCAATACCCGCGGCGGATTTAACTATCTGTATACAGATTTTAAGTTTGACTGCGCCTCTTCTATTGACATGCTTGATTATCAGATACTTTCAGGTATCGATGCCAATCATCGCTTGCTATTGACTAAGGCAAGTGATGATACTTCGCTACAAGTGCTCTCTGTAGGACAGCATCCGCTAGGGTCGCAGGCAGATACCGGTATGCTGGCTATGGCCTTTAACTTCTTAA
>NZ_JBQQFC010000048.1:0-12623 GCF_052258445.1 Psychrobacter sp. T6-1 | reverse complement strand
AGAATAAGATTTTATTAATAATATACGATCAGAGGGCAGGTTTAATCCCAAAATAAACCCAGTGGCTGTCTCAGCAAGTAAAGTAATCGCCACCGCATGGATAGAGCCGATATGGTTTTGTACTGCCTTGTCATTGTCTAAACTGACAACCACTTGATTGGGTTCGACCGTCTCATAACAGATACCTGTCGTACCGACATAGGGTACCACTTTACCAAAAGCTTTTGATAAAATCTTGGAGCGCGCGGTAGCTGGCAAGTATTTGGTAATAGACAACAGTTTAGTAAATTGATTGTTAATAGGCTTTAAAGTGCTGCTAGGCTTGTCCTCTTGCATGCGGCTAGTATCAGATATTTTGGTGGGTAATTTATCGATAAGCTTGTTAGGAAGCTTTTTAAATAATCCTGACATACAAGATCCCTTAAATTGAACATAATAATAGTAGCGGTAGCTTAGCGAGCTCAAAACTGGAAATGCCCTGCTAAGATGATAGTGATAATAGTACCTCAATCGCTATACCTGTGTCATTTTTACCATGAACTTAAGTGCTCATAAAGTCGCTATCAACGTAATTTATCTATTGGAGCCTGATTTGCCAACCCATAAGCCTAACAACATTATTTATACTGGCGTTGCAGGTACTGGCAAAACTCATCGTTTGCTACAAATCGCCGAGCAATACACCGACTATCTGTCTCCTTCAGATAGCGACTGTCTGCTTGATTATTTATTACAAGATCGCAGCTGGCGTGAAATTATTTGTCTTGTGTTTTTGGATTTAAAGCACAAAGGACAGGATTTGGTTAAAGTGCCTGAGCTTGTCGCGCACACGTTTTTTTTGGCAAAAGCGGCGCAAAACGAGCGCGGCAAACACCTAAATAGCACGGCGTGGTCTGTGCTACAAATGCACAGCCCAGTAGAGTCGCAGACGGTAAATTGTGATAATAGAGCAGGGCAGGCGTATTTTGATAAAGACGCGAGCGGTGCTTGGTATCTATTGCCACAGAGCCAAGAGTCACTCGCTGTACTAGGTGAGCAGTTGGCAGAGTATCAGCAAGCTTGCGCTGATAATCGCTTAAGCAATAATAGGGTGCACCAGCAGCGCTACACTATGGTCAGCTTTCATCAAGCTTACGGTTATGAGGAATTTGTAGAGGGCATCAGACCTGTCATTGGCGCTAACAAGCAGGCTTATGATATTCAAGATGGGGCATTTTTGAAGCTATGTCAGCGCGCCCTGCGTGACCCCAATCAGCGCTACGCTATGTTGATCGATGAGATCAATCGCGCTAATGTCTCACGCGTATTTGGTGAGCTGCTCAGCCTCATCGAACCTGATAAGCGTCTTGGGATGCCAAATGTGATGAGGGTCAATCTGGCCTATTCAGGGCGCGTGTTTGGCGTGCCTGCCAATGTCGATATTTATGCGACGATGAACACTCAAGACCACTCACTTGCCCCGCTCGATATGGCGCTACGTCGGCGCTTTCATTTTATCGATTGTCCGCCGCAGCCTGAGCTGTTATCGGTTATTCATGCTGATAATGATAGCAGGGCTGCGATAGATTTAGGTCGGTTATTGGCAGGTTTAAATACCCGCATTATTCAAACACTAGGCGCTGAAGCGCAGCTGGGCCATGCTTTTTTGTGGTCTACTGCAACTCTTGAACATTTGCAAGAGGCTTTGGTGCAGCAGATTATTCCGCAGTTGGCGCAAGCGGCCGGTAATCAGTCCACTATCTTGCACTATATCTTCAAAGATGAGTCGCAGCCATTAGCGGCGCAGTTTGTTCAAGATAGCCAGTCATTCATACCCAGCCAGCATCTGCCAAGTGCTGCCAATCAAAACGCATTTTTGGGGCAGTCTATGGGCACAAGTAGCTATAGAATAAACCCTGACCTTGTCGCACAAAAGGGTGAATTTGCCAGCGCCGATATTTATCAGCGCTTGTATTAACCACACAGATTGATATTTACAGTGATTGATGTTCACGATGAATAATATTACCACGATGACCGTTTTTGAGCATCAGCGTTTAACAGCGCGTGACTTTGCGTGGACGACAGATTTTGATTGGTTGCTCAGTGAAGAGCTAACGGTGTTTACTATCAAGCGCAAACAGGGACAATGGCAGCTCAAAGTTGGGCATTATATCGGTATTATCTTGTTGCCAAGCGGGAGTATGCTGGAGATTTTACCTAAACCTATTCAAATAGACGATGAGAGCGCAAGCAGTACAGATCATAGCCTTGAGCAGACGCGGCGCTGGGTGCACAATATGCTCGCCGCTCTAAGCCCTTCGTCAATTAGTAGCAAAAACTTCGGTCATATCAGCACCTATGTAGCACCTATATCAGACTATGTGCCGCCAGCAAAGCCTCCGTTATCAGAATGGTTAATCGCGCAGTTTGTTCAATATTTATCGCAATATCGGCCTAGTAGTCGTTATCAGCTGCAAACTCGTAATGATACGGTGATGCAAGGCAAGCTCATTATCAAAGAGCAGCTTAAACGTAATCGTCATCAGCCGCACAAGTTTGTCTGCGAGATAAGCCAATTAAATCAAGAGATTATCGCCAATCGCTTAATCAAAAGTGCGCTTATACTACTTGCGCCTTTGTTAGATCAGCAAGTTTGGGCCTTACTACCTTGGCAAGCTATAACCGCACTCAATCATCAAGAGCGGCGTCAGTTAGAGGCAGTATATCAGCAAGCAAAATATCAGCTTACCAGTCAACCGCTAAGCCTGCATCAACGCCGCGGAGCTGAGCAGTTGCTAGATTTGGCATATTGGCTGCTTAAACAGTCAAACATTGAGGCAGGTCATGGCATTAATGTACAACCTGTGTCAGCGCCAAAGATGCGCTTGTGCGTTCTTTTGGATATGAATCAAATGTTTGAGCAGTGGGCGAGTATAAGTATCGCAGCTACCCTTAAAACTATCGACTCAGATTATCAGCCCCTGTACCAAGCACAAAGTATTTGGCTTAGTGACGACACCGGACAGACGCAGCTCTCTATGCGTCCAGATCTGTTAATCCTTCATCACAAATCACCACTGTCCACTAGTACACAAACCAATTACAGCCACGTCATCGATATAAAATGGAAGTCGCTCACGCCAGCAGGTGCGATCACCTCTAGTGACGCCTATCAGCTCAGTAGTTACGCGCAGGCTTATCAAGCTGAGCACGTATGGCTGGTATATCCTGTCCTAAATAGTCGTCGGCCTGTTGCCCTCAAGCCGCAAGGGAATATGGCACTGAGTCAACCGAGTGCATCGCCGCGTAAGCTATGGCTGATGCCATTTAATGTGTTAGAGGGTACGCTTAACCTCAATACTTAACGTAAACGCTGGCAATAAAGCGCATACCACATCCATAATCAATGAGTGCCATCGATAAGTATTATTCTATAGGTTAACAAGACGCCAAGCCCCTATTTATAAAATACTTATAAATAGGTGTTGACACTATCCGCCTTAGCGCTTAATATATGCACCTCGATAGCGATGATCATTAATGAGTTAGCAGCTTTGCTGGTAGTGCATTAAAGAGAGTCTTATCGTAGCAAAGATAGAGTTTATCGGAGTGTGGCGCAGTTTGGTAGCGCATCTGGTTTGGGACCAGAGGGTCGTAGGTTCGAATCCTATCACTCCGACCATCTATTTTGAGAGCCTTACAGGCTTTTTTTTATGTATAATGGTTTAGTTACTTACAAACCTAAGTAGATAAAAAGCCCTTAAGAGCGCCTGTAGCTCAGCTGGATAGAGCATCTCCCTTCTAAGGAGGTGGCCGCAGGTTCGAATCCTGCCAGGCGCACCATTTAGCCTGCAAATCTTGCCTATCATAGGCATCAGTTATGGCGGTTGTAGCTCAGTTGGTAGAGCCCCGGGTTGTGATCCTGGTGGTCGTGGGTTCGAGTCCCATCAGTCGCCCCAATTATCTCTGTACTATCCTCTTCAAATAATGCTTAAAACGCTTGCCTCTTGTGGCAATTTTTTGCGTCTGCTTTTTATTCCCTCCTTAGTATTTGATATCGTTTTTGTAGCACTCTTTTAATGCTAAGCTTTATGGCGCAAGGTGCAAAACTACTTTCTTCTTAAACAATATTTTTAGTCGGCTAAGATAAAGTGGTTATGTGCTCAACGTATTTATATTTTTAGTCTCTATCCATTCGAATTGATTTATATGGTTTAATATCAGCTCGTTGGTTATCTTAATGGGCTTATTTACTAACTGCTGAACCACTAAGGGATAAATAGATGGACGCACTCAGTGTGTTGTTACAAAATGTGCATTTGTTTGAAACTAAATATTATCGCCTCAATGGCACGGGTGACTGGTCTTTTTCTATGGATAGACAGGACTGTATCTTGTTCTACGTTGTGCTATCAGGTAGTTTTTGTATTGATGTCGGAGACGAGATTCGACAGGCAAAAACTGGCGATACGATCATGCTATCAAACTCTCATCATCACAGAAGCTATGCTGTTAACCATAACGGTAATTCGGCAACGTCATTAGATGATAGGCTCGCTAATTGTATCAATAACACACTTGATCTCGATAGTGGCGGCGATGCCAACGTCTCTGTGATCTTGATTGAATGCAAGTACGATAAAGAGATGGTACGTCCGATACTCTCTGTATTGCCCTCTATATTGCCAGAGCTCAACGCAAGCTCTGATGCTAGGTTTGAAGTCGTCGATGTCGAGATTAGACTGCTGACTTTAGAATCACAGCGCGAGCGTATGGGCAAAACAGCCGTTATCAATCATTGGGCGAGCATTATGATGATTGAATGTCTGCGCACTTATATAGAGAGCCTACCCGAGGCGACCGACAGTTGGCTTGGGGCTATGAAAGATCCGTTTTTGACTAAAGCGTTAACCGTTATGCATGACGCGCCAGATTACAATTGGACTATCCATGGCCTCGCTGAAGTGGCGGGTATGTCGCGCTCAAGTTTTGCTCAGCGCTTCAAAGACGTCGTAGGCATGCCGCCTTTGACTTATCTAACAGATTATCGTCTACGTTTGGCGGCGCGCTATTTGCGCCTGCAACAACACAGTATTAGCCGCATCGGCGAGCTGGTAGGCTACGCGTCGGACTCCACCTTTAGTCAAGCGTTCAAGCGCATTTATGGGATATCACCAAAGGCTTATCGTCAGGAACACTTTAGAAAACTAATTAATAAGAGTTAAGCAGACACGAACAAGAATGCCAAGATAGATTATCTTGGCATTCTTGTTTGTGTCTTTAGATAGTGACACTCAAAACGCTTGCCGCTTTGATATTAGACTATGACAATCTGCCGAGCTTGAGGTACTATAAGACATCGAGTTCTTTTGCTTTATAGACTGACGCTTATTCAATTTTGCTACAAATGGTGTGTTATGATCCAATCAACTTCTAGACCTGATAATGAAAGTTTGCATCAAAAGTCAAGCTCTAGCGCAGCAGAGCACAATCAGCAAATGGTCAGTGAGGATACGATTGACAAGGCAGCTTTACTAGCGTTGTTTACAGTAAATGATGGCGATGACCATAACGATGAATACAACGTTGTCACTCGTACAGACGTTACTGTAGCTGATGCGCGCCTAGCGCTTTATCGCACTCAGTATCAGCGCACGCAGCTACTATATACTGTTGCAGCCAGTACGCGTCCAACGTATCTAGTACAGACACTCAAGTCACAGTTTGCTGAATATCAGCAACATCTGCTTGCACAAAATCTCGATAAACGCGGTCTTATCGATACCCAGCCTTTAGAGCGGCTATGGCAGCAGTTACACGTGGTTGATGATATCATTGCCGATATTGTGCGTCACATGCCTGCCCAGCAGCCCGCAGGATGGCAGCTGACTTCGCAAGATGGTCAAAACCCGTTACGTCTGCCCACTATCGGCAAGCTCAAAAGCTCCAAACCGATAGCTGACAAGGCAAGTCTTAACAATTATGTCCTCAGTCACTTTGGTGTCAGCAGCTTTAGCTATGATCGCGGTTATTACATCGGTCATGTGGTCGGATATTTATTCAGCTGTTACTTTTGCGCGCACTTATCTGTTAGCTACAATGTGACCGCACTTGATGAGCACGCGGTGAGCGGTTATGACTACGCTAGCCTTGAGACGCCATATATGGTGAGATTGCTGCAAGGATTGGATGGCTATTGCAAAAAACGTATCTATCAGTTGGCTGTTATTTGCGCGCGCCTAAGCGTTTATGCCTCAGATAAACGTATTGAAAAAATGCTCATCGCTGAGGTCAATGATTTTGACAAAAAACTGCAGCAGCAGCATCTAGATGTTTTATTGCTCCAAGGCATGATGCCTGAGAGTAATGATTCCACTCCGCTATTTTAATTCACCTGTATTTTTGATGCTCGCTTAGGATACTGCTGTTATGCCCGCTTATCATTACAAGGCGCTTGATGATCAAGGCAGTATGAAAAAAGGCTTGTTAGAAGGCGACTCTGCACGCCAAGTACGTCAGCAACTGCGGGACAAAGCCTGGACACCAGTCGAAGTCAACGCCGTCAATGATAGGCAACAAAGCAAGAGCCGCTACAAAAAACCCTCTGCCTATGAGCTTGCACTGTTGACCCGCCAGCTCTCTGTCTTGCTCGCCGCCGGTATCCCGCTTGAGGAGACTTTAGCCGCTGTTGCCAAGCAATCCCCAAAAACCCATATCAAATCCTTGATGCTTGCCGTGCGCGCGCATGTGCTTGAGGGTTTGAGTCTGGCGCGTGCGCTACAGCAAGCGGCGAGCTTTCCGCCGCTGTATATCGCCACTATCGCAGCAGGGGAGAAGTCTGGTCACTTAGATCTGATTCTCAATCAATTGGCCGATTACACCGAAAACCGCTTTGCCCTACAAAAGAAAATCCAAGGCGCTATGGTCTATCCCATTGTGCTGATGGTGATGGCGGTCGCGGTTATTATGGGACTTATGAGTTTTGTAGTACCCAAAATTGTCAAAGTGTTTGAACAATCAGAGCAAGCGCTACCTCTTATTACCCAAGTCGTTCTGACCCTATCGAATGTTATTACTCAGTGGTGGTGGCTGATGCTACTGGTATTAGCGGGCGCCTCCTTTTTGTTTTACCGCTTTGCGCAGACGCAGGCGGGTAAGCTTACGATAGATAGTATTGTACTTAAGTTACCTATCTTAGCGCGGTTGTCCAAAGGCCTAAATGCGGCGCGCTTTGCTAGCACCTTAGCGATATTAGTGCGCTCAGGGGTGCCGCTGATAGAAGCGCTGCATATTGGCGCGGCAGTGGCGACCAACCTACATATCCAGCAAACCATTATCACTGCTGCCGACAGAGTGACCGAGGGCGCCAGTCTCTCAAGCCAGTTAGAAAAGTCTGCTTATTTTCCACCGATGATGGTACAAATGATCAAAAGTGGAGAGAATTCAGGCGAGCTTGAGAATATGCTCAGCCGCGCCGCCAACATGCAAGAGGCAGAAGCGACCAACTTTATCAGTACTTTGTTATCTTTACTTGAGCCGTTGATGCTGGTATTTATGGGCGTAATCGTCATGATTATCGTTATGGCGGTGATGCTACCTATCGTCAATATGAACGATTTAGCAGGCTAATTTAGCGCCGCGCTTTTGCTAAATGACATATCACTTAACTCTATCTAAGGTTTCGCAAGTTTTGCCCGCTGTTGTCTATTGACAGCGATTAATGTCGTTAAAGGAGTAGGTGGGCTATAGTAGATAGCACTGATGTCGTCGTTGAGATATTGGATAAGCGGCGGTTTGTGATGATAATTTGTTTGTCTTAGACAACTGTACTATAGTAACGTTAATTTAATCCAAGCTATAACCGCTTAATGAGGCTTTACTCTTTGCAAATTAAGCAACGACTACAACTGAGACCACACCTATGGCTGATACCCTACAGATGACTAAAACCAACAATACGGCAATCTTAGCGCCGCTTAATAATGATAATTTACCCTTAGCAAAAACGACGCCAGTTGTAAGGCGTCAATCAGGCTTTACCTTGATTGAGATCATGGTCGTCATTGTTATCTTGGCTATTTTGGCAGGCTTAGTCGTACCTAGAGTGGTTGGACAAAGCGATAAAGCTCGCGTCAAAACCACAGAAACAGCGCTCGCTACGGTATCGAACGCCCTTGACATGTATAAAGTGGACAACTCTCGCTATCCGACGACGGCGCAAGGTTTAGAGGCGCTAACAACGCCGCCCGCCGACGCCAAAAACTATCCAGAAGGCGGCTATATAAAAGGCGGCTATCCGACTGATGGCTGGGAGAACGAGCTGCAATATGTCGCCCCAGGCAGTGAGAATCGACCTTATGACTTGTTCTCATTAGGCGGCGACGGTCAGCAAGGCGGTGAAGGCTTAGATGCTGATATTTATGCCCAGCTATAAGTGTATTTAGTTATATTATTACTTAGTGCATAAGTAAATATAGCCATACCGATAGTAATAGCACGACATATCAATCAATAAGGTTTTATTGGTTGATATTTTTTATATTTAGATGTAATGGATAGATCGCTTTTTATTTATGACAATAAAAACAAACAAAGCGCAAATTATAGGTCAACGTTTATGTCATTAAAGAGTACCACGACCAAAAGCCAAACGACGAAAAAGTCCTATGCGCTTGCTATCGTATTGGCTAGCAGCTCGGTCGTGGGTGCGCTTGCTATGAGCGCGGCGCCGACCCAAGCCGCCAGTTTGAGCGATTTATTCGGTAATAAAAGCGCCGCCCAGAGCAGCTTTTTGCCAGTAGATGAAGCGTTTCAAGTCAATAGCACTAGCCAGGCTAAGACAATAGGTACGCGCTTAGCAATAAACTTTGATATCACCCCTGAGCATTACGTCTACAAAGATCAGATCAAGCTCACGTTGCCTGCAGGCATAAGCGCGGCGCCATTTACCTACAGTCAATCGCCAAAATCTATCGACGATCCTACCTTTGGGCAAGTACCTGTATTTGATCAGCGCAATATGGTGGCAACGACGACTTTGACAAATGCCACAGGTCAACCTATCGATAATGCAAAAATTGTCATCGGTTGGCAAGGCTGCGCTAAAGCAGGTCTATGCTACCCACCAGAAAAAATTAATACGACCGTCAGCGTTGCGGCGACTCCGCAAAAAGCGCCGGCTAAACCAGCGGTGAGTGCAGCTACCAAAGCCGCTACTGACAAAAAAGTTGTTGATAATACTGATACTAAAAGTCCTGCTACGCCAGCTAAGACTGTAGCCGCGCCAGCTGATAATGAGACTGATACTGAGCAAAGCAATCTGAACACCAATGCGGCTATATCTGAAGCAGAGGCGACGGCGAATGATAAAGCGGTTTTTGTAGATGGGCAGATACTTACAGACGAAAACGAAGTATTAGACAGTAGCGCAGAGCCGATTGATAATAATGCTACGAGTACCCCTTTAGTCTCAAATAGCAGTACTAATGATGCTAGTTCAGAGACCATAAATAACGCAGATCCTAATGCTTTGGTTGATAGTGATCCATTTGGTTTGGCGACGCATACTTGGCTGGCACTGATGCTATTGTTTGTGGCAGGGCTGGGTTTGGCATTGACCCCTTGTGTACTTCCTATGCTCCCTATTGTCGCTAATATTGTCGCTCGCCAAGAAAACCCAAGCGTCAAAAAGGGCGTGATATTGACGACCAGTTATGCGTTAGGCGTAGCAATAGCCTACGGGTTATTGGGCGCGGTTATCGCCATCTTTGGGGAGTCGCTCGGTATCATAGGCTGGCTACAAAACCCAGTTATCTTACTGAGCTTTGCCCTAGTGTTTGTGCTACTTGCCTTGCATATGCTTGGTGTCTTTAGTATGCGTATGCCGCGATTTGTCAGTCAAAAGATGCAAGGCTTGAGTCAGGCAGGTGATAGTAAGCTGGGGAGTACGGGCGGCAGCTTGGTTGCAGGGTTTTTGTCAGCGCTGGTAGTATCGCCTTGTGTATCAGCGCCACTATTTGGTGCGCTGCTGGCGGTCTCAACGATCGGTAGTCCAGGGCTCGGCTTTGCTGCGCTATTTATGCTGGGCTTTGGCTTGTCCGCACCGCTTATTCTTATCGGTGCTACCCAAGGCAAGATCATGCCAAAGGCCGGCGTGTGGATGGATTGGATCAAGCAAGGCTTTGCGCTGCTGTTATTTGCAGTCGCTTTGTTACTGATTGAGCGCGTGTTTGTCTCATCAGTGATGCTACTGGTATGGGCGTTGTGGTTTATGGTGGTGGCGATATGGGCATGGCGCTGGATCGGTCGCGGGCGCATGCTTACTCAAGCACTAGCACTCACTACTGGAGTTTGGGCGGCTTGTCTCATCATAGGTGCCGCTTTGGGTAATGAGGATAGCTTATATCCGCTAGCGTCTTTGAGTGCGACATCTGCCACCAGTGCAAGCATCGTTAATAGCACTGCTCGTGATGATAAAAGGATTACCACACTGGCGCAATTGGATGCTATTACTGCTACTAACCCCAAAGTTATCGTCGATCTTACCGCCGACTGGTGCGTCGAGTGCCGCATTATGGACAAAAACTTATTTCAAAACCGCCCCGCGCAAATGCAAGATTGGCAACTGGTACGCTTAGATATTACACAGACCACTGAGGACTCCAAAGCGATCTTGGCACGTTACCAACTCTTTGGCCCTCCTGCGCTCTTGTATTATCAAGATGGTCAACTGGTGACCCAGCAAGTAGGTGAAATTGGCCGTCAAGAGTTTGAACAGACGCTGACCACATTGAACACTCAGCTTTGATTTTCATTAAAGCCGCCCGCGATAATTTATTTATCGCGGGCTTCTTTAACTGGTTTGATATAAGACAATACAGCGAGATTAAAATAGTTTTTTGCAGCATCAAGCAGCGTAAGCGCAGCCCGTAAGAAAAAACTATTTCAATCGCGCTACAACGCGATGTCTCTGTTTTATTTGAAAGCTAAAAACTACCACATCAAATCATCTGGAATCACATAAGCGGCATAAGGATCGTCTTCGTCAAGCTCGGTATCAGACTTGTCATTTGAGACGACGATGAAACCTTCAAGCTTGGCATTGATACGATCCGCCAGAGGCCTTGGCAGCAAGGCATAACTGTCCTCAAGTCGTGCTATCACCACGTGACCGGCGACGATTTGCTCATAGAACTTTTGAGTCACGTGAATCTTTTTAATCTTAGCGTGATCAACGAACTGGTAGTCCACTTCTCCTTGCGTATCATGGATCTGATGCTGCTTAATCATTTGTACAATATTGGCTCTTAGCATCTTATCTTCTAACGCTTGTTGTTTTTCTTGATTGAGTTTTTGGTCTTTTTCTACTTTTTTTGCTTGCGCTGCAGCGAGTGCTTTTTTGCTCTCTGCATTTAAATCGTCGCCAGTACGTTTGGCATGCTCAGACTGTTTGCTTATTTTTTTGGCCTTTTTACTATCGACCAGTCCTGCTTTTAACAGCTGTGCTTGGAGAGCGTTTTTAGCCATATCTGATCACCTAAGTCTTTTATATAAAACGTAGATAGTAACAAATTTTGCAATAGCCTGTCACAAATGCCTGTAAACCCTAAGAGCGCTATCGTCTATATAAAGAATAAACAGGCTTAGAAAGTTTCGACTTATTAGTATTAATACTGGTATATCGTCAGCAATTTCATTACACTAAAGCAACAATATTAATGCATAGCAATAAAGACATCTCATATATAGTCTTTGGCGTTTATTAGCAGCTCTAATTTAAGTGTCACCTTTATTATCTATATCTTAATTATCTCAACCTTCTACTGGCAGCACCTTTAGGTTTATTGCCATAAATAAAGGACATCTATGCTTGCCCATTCATCTTCATCCTATCTGCATACTGATTCAAGCGAGCACCACCTTATGACCTCTAAGCGCCGACTGCCTACAACCTTAAGTGTCGCTATCACGCTAGCTTTAAGTGGCTTTACCATGCAAGCTTATGCACAAACTTATAATGAGCTATCCGTTGACGATGCATCAGTTGAGTACCCAAGCACGCGTACGTCACCCGTGATGGACGAGGTTTTGGGCAGCTCAAGCGCCCCTGCTGAGCGCAAAACCTTTGTAGCAAACCAAACCCAATTGTTCTTAGAATGTCAGGACTTGCAAGTGAGCGCCGCGCGGTTAGCCTGTTATGACAAGGTGGCATCGCAAGGCAAAACGCCTACCTATACAGAGACCAAGCAGCCTGTCGATCTGGCAAAGACGATTAAATCTACCATATCAGGCAATCCGCAAGTGGTACTGGCAAAGGATAACGGCGTAAGCAAAGTCAGCGAGGATACAGCAGCCTCCACTGAGTCCTTGGATACAGTGGGACTTACGCAAAGAGAAGCTGAAGTACTAGAAAACATAGGGGTGACGCAAGATGATATCGAAAAATATAGTCCGCTAAGTCTTGCCTATGATTTAGACCAAAACAGCGAGCGCGGCACTTGGACAGTCAGACCTTATCGTCCCAACTACGTATTGCCATTGTTTTATAGCTTTGATCCTAACTTGAATCCAACCTCGAGCAATCCAGATGAGCCAGGAGAAGAGTACACTTCAAACGATATCCGTAACACTGAGCTAAAGTT
>NZ_JBQQFC010000047.1:0-12750 GCF_052258445.1 Psychrobacter sp. T6-1 | reverse complement strand
AGTTACTGAGTTAAACGTCGAGCACGACGTCTGTTAAAGGCACTGTAATACAAGTCTGAATGGACTCAAAACCATCACTACTAATTGAGCCTGTCTGAATATTTTTGACTTGACCACTGATTTTTTGGCAGCGGCATAAATGACAGATACCTTGACGACAACCATAGGGCAGACGTATACCTGCCTTTTCAGCACCAGCAAGTAAAGTAGTATCACTTGTGAACTGTCGCTGGCGCGCTCGTAGAGATATGGTTCGCTCTACGATATCAGCCGCGCTTTGCTCTTTACTATATCCAAAATCACTACTGCCAAAGCGCTCTACAGTGATATTATCACGCAGTGATACGTCGTCTAAATCAATCTCGCTTGCTGCTTGATATAAACTTGATAACAGTTCTTGCGCGCCGCAGGCATATACTTGCGTTTGCTCAAGTGGCAGTCCTAGTGATAACAAGCTCTGAGTATTTAGATGACGACTACTGGCAAGATAAGTACTAGAATCTTTAGTGATTATCAAATGATAACGAAACGCAGGATAAGTCGATGCCAATACTGACCAAAAAGACGTCAGTATAGGCGTACGATTGTAATGCAGTAGCGTAACCGTCCGCCCACTCTTTAGGGCTTGAGTTATCAGTCCTAACATCGGCGTAATACCGCTACCACTGGCAATACATAATATGGGCGCAGAGTCATCTAGAGCAGATGGCAGTATAAAACTACCGCTTGGAGTGCTGCACTCAAATACATCACCAAGCGCTGCTTGCTGCGTTAAATGTTGAGAGACCAAACCTTGAGCCTTTATCGCTATAGTTAGTGTCTGCACCTTTTTGCTATGCCACCATAACGGCTGCTGCGGGAGTCCAACTATCGAGTACTGGCGCTGATGACGAACACCGTCAATCGGTACAATAAGACTAAGATGTTGCCCACCATCCCAGTTATTTCCCGATTGCTGACGAAATGCATAATTGGTCTCAAATTGAAGCGCGACTAGATTATCGCCTAGCCTATGCTTGGCTAATAAGCGTAGTTTAGGAGACGTCAAAGACCAAAAGGGGTGCACGCGAGTACCAACAAAGTCTATAAAAGCGCGCTGAATAAGCTCAGGATGGTAGCCAGTTGACATAAATAGAGCCCCTTTAACTTAGCGTCACTGCCGACATTTACTACCTCAAAACTATCATTATTAGGCTAATCATAGTTTAAACAGCAGCACTAATTTATTAAGTTATATTAACATAATAGACTTTATTGATTAATTCTATAGTAAGTTTGATGCAAAATTTTGTAGGACTTATAAAACAGAAATCTATCAGCGCCTACGCTTAGCTATCATTATTATTGTAAAGCCCGAGTTTTAATGACTGCTTTTATGCAAAAAAAAGACGACAGCCTGCAAAAACGACTGAACCTGCCAGAAAACAAGCTCTCAGCTTGCAGGGGCTAGAGGACAATGCGATAATGGCAGACAATTTATATCTTATTCCAAAGCAGTTGCTACTCGCATGATAAGCATTATGCGCGCCCAATTGCTCTCTCTAGGTAGTCCATCGGAGTATCAATGGCTCAATATATCTACACGATGAACAACGTGTCAAAACTTGTTCCGCCTAAGCGCGAGATTCTAAAAAATATTAATTTATCATTTTTCCCAGGTGCCAAAATCGGGGTACTCGGTATCAATGGTTCGGGTAAATCAACCTTACTACGTATCATGGCAGGCGTAGATACCGAATTTAGCGGCGAAGCACGCGCGCAAACGGGCACCAAAATCGGTTACTTACCGCAGGAACCACAGCTTGATGATAGTAAAGACGTCCGTGGTAATGTCGAAGACGGCATGCGTGAAGCGTTAGATGCGCTAGCTCGTCTGGACGCTATCTATGCTGAATATGCCGAACCTGATGCAGACTTTGATAAGCTTGCTGAGGAACAAGGCAAGATGGAGGACATCATTCAAGCGTGGGATGCCCACAACCTAAACACTCAATTAGAAAAAGCTGCTGATGCTTTGCGCCTGCCGCCATGGGATGCTGATGTCAGCAAACTATCTGGTGGTGAAAAACGCCGCGTAGCACTATGCCGTTTGCTACTATCACGTCCTGATATGCTATTACTTGACGAACCAACTAACCATTTGGACGCCGAATCTGTCGCTTGGCTTGAGCAGTTCTTACAGAACTACAGCGGTACTATCGTGGCTATTACCCATGACCGTTATTTCTTAGATAACGTCGCGCAGTGGATCTTGGAGCTAGATCGTGGCCATGGCTATCCGTACGAAGGCAACTATACGGAGTGGCTAGAGCAGAAGAACACGCGTCTAGAGCAGCAAAATAAGCAAGAAGAATCCTTCGCTAAAGCGCTGAAAAAAGAGCTTGAGTGGATCCGTAAGAATCAAAAAGGTCAACAGACGAAGTCCAAATCTCGTGTACAGCGTTTTGAAGAGTTAAATTCAACGGAATTTCAAAAGCGTAATGAGACCTCGGAGATTTATATCCCGCCAGGTCCACGCCTTGGCAATAAAGTCATCGAAGTCAACGATATCTCTAAATCATTTGGCGATCGTTTGCTGTACAAAGACTTGAGTTTCAACGTACCAGCAGGTGCTATTGTCGGTATTATCGGTCCAAATGGGGCGGGTAAAACCACCTTGTTTAACATGATTACTGAACGCGATACGCCAGATACAGGATCAGTCGATTTGGGTGAGAGCGTCAAGGTCGCTTACGTCGGTCAGGTACGTGATAACCTAGACGATAGCAAGACGGTTTGGGAAGAAGTGTCTGACGGCCTAGATATCATTACCGTTGGTGACTATACGACGCCAAGCCGCGCTTATATTGGCCGCTTTAACTTTAAAGGCTCAGACCAGCAAAAGCACGTCGGTCAATTATCAGGTGGTGAGCGTAACCGCTTGCAACTAGCGAAGACGCTAAAGCAAGGCGCAAACGTATTGCTCCTTGATGAACCCTCAAACGATTTGGATATCGAAACCTTGCGTGCGCTTGAGGACGCGATTCAAGTATTCCCAGGTACGGTGATGGTGGTCTCGCATGATCGCTGGTTCCTTGACCGTATCGCGACTCATATCTTAGCCTTTGAAGAGGAAGGCCCTGTATGGTTCGATGGTAACTATACTGAGTTTGAAGCGTATCGTAAAAAGACCATGGGTGACGATGCAACGCCTAAGCGCATGAAGTATAAGAAGATTAGTACCTAAGCCAATTATTTGACTTATTCCAATAAAAAAGACCTCTAATATTAGAGGTCTTTTTTTGTATTAAACTATAAAGAAATTAAAACTATAGAGTAATTAGTACGGATTAACGCTTACGCCCAAACTTACGCTGTTTTTTATTGCTAATTTCAGTAATGGCGTGGGATATCTCTTCTTCATCGAGGCTTGCCACTTGCTGCAAGGTCTGCATGATATCAGTACTGAGCACATATTTGGCATATTGCGCGATATCATTGATACGCTGATCAAAGCTTAGCACGCCTGTTTCAGCATCTTTTTTGAGGTAATCGAGACGTATGAGCGCGGTGACAAAACTAGTAAACAGCGCGCGGTCAAAGAAGTCAGGAATATCATCAGCATAGAGTACTGATAAGCGCTGACCGAGCAGGTGACACAGATCGACCACTTCATCCTCAGTTAGATTGCCAGAGCCTTGCTGCGCAAGTAGGGCCAGCGTCATAAAATAACGCTCAAGGCTTTGCTCAACAGGCGTTGCGAGCACTTGTAGCTGCTGATAGCTGCTGCTATTGGCTTCAGGAGTGCTTAGCATACCATCGCTAAGCTCAACGATAAGACCATGCGCGATCATATTATCGATCTTTTTATTGAGCGTGTCCGTCAATCCGTGTGCAGGATAATACAAAAACAGCTCACTTTGTAAGAACGGATATAACTGCTCGACGATGTTATCAAGACGGCTGCGTTCGATACGACCATTACGGGCAACGAGTGCCGCTAAAAATGACATCAATATAAAGACATGCAAGATGTTATTGCGAAAGTAGCTCAGTAGTGCCGCTTGCTTGCCTGCAACTTGAATGATATCACCCAAAATGTGCGGTATACGTTCAATGAGTTTGAGCTTGATACCATAATCGATAATCTGCTGCGGGGTCATGTCGGTGACGATAGTATCGTCAGAGTAGGGCATATGACTGGCGATATTGTGATAAAGCGCGATTTGCTCGCGGCAGATATCTTCATCCAAAGCCGCCTTTGGAGCTGATAGTAATACTAAGGAGAGTAGCGATACTGGATTAACGACCGCTGCTTTATTAATGTGCTGCATGATCTTGATACCGATATTATCGACCATTGCACTCGTATTATCATCAAGCGGTGTATCGGTACGATCGGCGGGCAAGCTATTGGCGAGCACATCGAACTTTTGCATAAAGTCCTCGATGTGTAGCGGCGTTCCAAAGCTCAGATGTACTGACCCAAAGATTCGCTCGATCTTACGGCCGACTTTGAGCAGACCTATGAGCGACTCGGACTCTTTAGGCTTACCCTTAAGCTCACCAATGTAGGTAACGCCTTCCATAATGCGCTCGTAACCGATGTAGGTTGGAATAAACACCACAGGTTTATTGGTATGGCGCAGCTGACTATGAATGGTCATGGCGAGCATGCCCATCTTAGGCGGTAGTAAGCGCCCTGAACGCGAACGCCCACCTTCGACGAAGTATTCAATAGGCGTATTACGCGTGATAAGCGTATGCATATATTCGCGCAAAACGGCGGTATATAACGCATTACCACGAAAGCTGCGGCGAATGTAAAAAGCCACAGCGCCGCGCAGTAGCGGCCCCAATACAGGCACGTCCAAGTTGTCACCAGCAGCGACATAAGGGATGCTCAGGCCGCGCTTGTAGATGACGTATGAGAGCAATAGATAGTCGACATGGCTGCGATGACAAGGCACGTAGATGATCTCATGATCGGTTGCCAGCGCGCGCACGCGCTCAAAATGATGCACCTCAACGCCGTCATAGAGCTGCGTCCATAGCCAAGTCAAAAACTTATCAAAGATACGAATCACTTGATAGGAGTAGTCGTTGACCATCTCATTGGCATAACCTTTGGCCGTCGCTCGCGCCTCTTTATCACTCACGCCGCTCGCCGCTGCTTCAACCTCTATCGCGTGTTTGATAGCAGGGGAGTAGATAAGCTTATCGACTAGATTGCGTCTGTCTGATAAGTCAGGACCAAGCATGCTGGCGCGCTGTTTATCGAGATAAATATTAAGCTGCTGCTGTAATGAGCGTACCAGCTCACGGTGACCATCACTGGCTGTGATAAGTGCGTGCGGCGCAGCATCACTATCTACTTTACCTATACTAGAAGTATTAGTGTCAGAGATACTAGATTCAAAAGGACTTACAATATCTGCTGCTGTTAAATCAGCAATATCGACTGCTACTGATTCCGATATATCCTCCATCAGCTCATCGGCTATTAAATCATCAGGCAGGCGCTTATAGATAGCTTGACGTAGGTCCTGCGGCGCATGAAACTGCACAAAAGTATCACGGCCCATTACCCCGATATTGAATAACTGCTTGGTAATACCCGGGTCTTCCCAGTTGTCGGTCATGAGTAGCTTAAACAGCGAGTCTTCTTTATCAGGCGCGCGTCCCCACAGTATGGAGACAGGTATGAGCCGAATGTTTAGATCTGGATACTGCAAAACAGCGGCAATCAGTCGTGCCAAACGCGGTGAGAGCTCATCATCTTTAGCCTTAGGATGATGCAAAAATATGATACCCGCGTTCTCATAGACATTATGTGTACTGTCGTCGACTTCAACCAAGGCTGGCGGTAGACCGTGCTCCTGGGTTTGTAGATCAATAAGTAAGCTATTAGAGCGTGAATAGTCTTGTAGCACATAAAAGGTCAGCGTTTGGTCGCCCTCATCAAATTGTGGGACCTCGCCTAACAGTTTAGGTTTGACTGCGACATCTAGCGCTTGCCCAGACAGCTTGCGATACAGCTGACTGATGGGCGTATTGCCTTGAGGCTTGTCTATCAACTGCGCTGAGTTGTCCTTAATAGGGGCTTTAAACAGGCGTTTTTTTATAAACTTAGGTATCATAATAAGGTATCAAAAGTTGTAAAATGTAATACAGGCATGATGCCATAAAATGCTATAAAACGATATATCCTGTCTGTATTCACTGTTAATATAATCTTACCAGCGTCGATCTTAACTATTTAAGGTACCACTTCACTATCTTCAGTGTCGCTCAATCACTTAAGGTACAAATAGCAAGATACTGACGTCAACATGAATACTCTCACTTGCATGGTTAGCGCTTATGACTCCAGCTATCAATACTGCCAAAAAACAGCATCTTGATTATCAATTGCATGAATATGCTCATGATAGCAATGCAGCGTCTTATGGACTCGAGGCCGCCTATAAGCTTGGCGTAGCAAGCGCTCAAGTCTACAAAACCTTAGTAGTAGCGAGTGACACAGGCGTGCTTGCCGTTGCTGTACTGCCCGTAGATAACACCTTAAACTTTAAAAAAATGGCCAAAGCTTTATCTATCGATCACGGTTTATCCTGCAAAAAAGTACAACTAGCAGACCCCAAACAAGTGGCGCGTAGTACAGGCTACGTGCTCGGCGGCGTTAGCCCCTTAGGACAAAAAAAGCGCCTAGCCACTATTATTGATAGCGCCGCTACTGATCAGGCAAGCATTTACGTAAGCGCAGGTCGCCGCGGCCTTGAAATTGAGCTACCTCCTCAGCAGTTGGCTAAGACGATTGACGCCCGTTTTGCAGATATTGTCGACAGCTAAACACTCATAATATTAGCTATGCTCTCTATGAGCTAATATTTATTGAACCCCAAACACACTATATATAAGAGACTACCTATGCCGCATCTTACTGTTCAAGCCACGCCCAACGTCACCATCCCTCATGAGGAGTCTTTGCTAAGGGCGCTAAACCTTGCACTTTGGGAGAGTGGACACTTTGGCAAACGCACGGATATCAAAGCGCGCATACTGCCTATCGATACGTTTTTGGTGGGGGTGGAGGATGATGAACAAGAAAACGGCTTTATCTATCTGCATCTAAAACTAATGGCAGGGCGCGATATCGTTGCGCGCAATCAGCTCTGCGAGCTCATCGTCACCACCGCTGAGCGTCTACTTAAAGATGAGCAGTCAGGCCGCGCGAGTATACAAGTATGCGCTGAGGTTGAAGAGATTAGTGCGGTCTATCATAAGAAGTTTTTTGACTTACCCTAGGGCATGTTTGATATTCATATTTTTTAAGTCAAAAAAAGCGCCTCAATTGAGACGCTTTTGTTATTAACTTATGGGTGTTGACTTATGGGTATAAGTTCAGCTCTAGTCTAAAAAGGCAAAGCTATCGATAGGCATATTCATCATGCTCTCGCTTGGCGCGACCATGGCTTCTGCGTGACCTGAAGTACGTGGCAATAACTTATCAAAGTAAAATTCTGCTGTTTGAATCTTAGCTTCATAGAACTCTGGCGCTTCAACGCCGCCATTCTCTAATTTGTCATAAGCGACTGCAGCCATACGAGCCCAATGATAACCCATCATCACATAGCCTGAATACATCAAGAAGTCATCTGATGCCGCTGAGATGATTTCGCGATCTTTACGTGCCATTAGCATTAAGCGTACCGTCAACGTATTCCATTCAGCACATAGCTTGGTGAGTGCCCAGACGAATTTACGCATGTCTTTATCAAGCGCATACTCGCCGCACCATTTCATGATGCTTGAGGTGTAATCACGGATGATTTTACCTTTAGATTGCAAGATAACCTTACGACCTAATAAATCAAGCGCCTGAATACCTGTGGTACCTTCGTACATGGTTGCGATACGAGCATCACGAGCGATCAGCTCCATGCCCCACTCTTTGATATAGCCGTGACCACCGTATACTTGCTGACCGTGCTTGGCCGCCTCAATACCTGTTTCAGTCAAAAAGCCCTTTAGGATAGGGGTGTAGAATCCTAATTTGTCATCCCACTTTTCAAACTCTTCATCATTGCCATTAGCCACGCCTTGCGCCATTTTGTCCGCATAACGCGCCGCATGATAAATCATCGAGCGACCGCCTTCGGCAAAGGCTTTTTGCGTAAGCAGCATACGACGTACGTCAGCGTGATGAATAATGGCATCCGCTACTTTTTCAGGATCTTTGGTACCTGACAGGGCGCGCATAGAGCGGCGATCTTTGGCATACGGAAGTGCGTTTTGAAACGCCAGCTCAGTATGAGCCAGACCTTCGATACCGGTACCGATACGGGCAGTGTTCATAAAGGTGAACATGGCTTTTAGGCCGCGATTAGGCTCGCCGATAAGAAAGGCAGTCGCTTCATCGAAGTTGAGTACGCAAGTCGCTGATGAGCTGATACCCATTTTGTGCTCGATAGAGCCACAAGTAACGCCGTTACGCTCGCCCACTTCGCCATCACTATTTGGCAAAAATTTTGGCACGATAAATAGTGAGATACCACGGGTACCACCTGGCGCATCTGGTAAGCGCGCTAATACGATATGGATGATGTTCTCAGTTAAGTCATGCTCACCGCTTGAGATAAAGATTTTGGTGCCACTAAGCTTGTAGCTACCGTCATCTTGCGGAATAGCTTTTGACTTGACCTGACCCAAGTCGGTACCGCAATGCGGCTCAGTTAGACACATGGTACCTGCCCATGAGCCTTCAACCAATTTATGCAGGTACGTCTCTTTTTGCTCATCAGAACCGTATTGCATCATCGTATTGATACAACCCGTTGATAAGCCAGGATACATCGACCAAGGCCAGTTAGCTGTACCGATGATTTCAGCTTTGATGAGGTTGATAGACATTGGCAAGTTCATACCGCCGTAGGCTTCAGGATATGAGATACCTTGCCAGCCGCCTTCAACGAACTGCTCATACGCCTCTTTAAAGCCCTTAGGCGTAGTCACAACGCCGTCTTCAAAATGACAGCCTTCTTCGTCAGCAGGCTGGTACAAAGGCGAGAGAATATTCTCAGCAAAGTCGGCCATGCCTTGCAAGATCATGTCAACGGTTTCAGGATCGGCATTTTCACCATTGTCTAGGTCTTTGTAATGCGTCTGAAAGTCAAAAACATCGTTTATCAAAAATTTGATATCGCGTAAAGGTGCTTTATAAGTCAACATAATTAAGTCTCTTTGATGGATTCGCTCAAATCAGTCCAACAGCAAAGAATCCGCTGTATAAATGAAAGTCACTATTGTCTAATAGCGATACGATAGGTAAAAGAATTCTGAGGTCATTTTTTGTAAACTGTTTCTTTATAAATAACCCATAAATGGTGCTAATCGCACCATTGTCAGCCCCACCTGCCTCTATAATTATCGGTAATGAATCATGCTGATAATCAATCGACGTCGTACAAGGGCAGCTGTGATAGCGTCAGTATAAGTCTTATTTGATCACAAAGACACAATACATAAATATAATTCATATTTCAATAGTCCAAGTATTCATTTAAGTTATATTAAATGACGTGTTAGGTCACAATATATATTTTATAGGTGCTCAAATGCCTAAACCTCTATAGATTTGGTAACTATTAAAACCTATGATCAAAGCTATTTATAAATCAGCACTTAACGCTGCAAAAGCTTGCTCAACATCGACAGTGTGACCCGTCCAGCGCATAAAACTCAAAGCCGCTTGGTGTATGAGCATGCCATAGCCGTCTGAGGTTTGTGCGCCGCGCGTCTCAAAATGCTGCAAAAAAGGTAAGGTTTTGCCATACATCATATCGTAGGCGTAGCGGGTATTTAGCTGGTCAGATAAGGGCAAAGTAGCCTCGGTCAGGCCAATTGAGGTGGCATTGATAATAATATCAAAATCACCGTTTAATTCGCTGGTCGTACAGACTTGTATATCATGATGAGCAATCTGATCACTGGCAGCGCTTAGCTCATTGACCAAGGTTTGCGCCTTACTTACAGTGCGATTAGCAAGGGTAAGCTGGGTGATGCCCGCTTCGATAAGCGGTAATATGACCCCGCGCGCCGCACCGCCTGCACCGATAATAGCCACTCGCGCCCCTGCCAAAGACCAGCTAAGACTATTGATATGATTGATGAGTCCCTGACCGTCGGTATTATCGCCGTAGATTGCCTCAACAGCAGGTATGCCTTGATCTAACAGCGCTTGATTGAGCATTAAGGTATTGACTGCGCCTGCGACTTTGGCATGTTCAGATAGGCCGCCACGTGCTTGAGAGCAAGCAAAAGCGCTTTGTTTAAAGGGTACAGTCACATTAGCGCCCACGCCGCCGCCGTTAAAAAATGCCTCAATCACAGCGACAAAGCTGTCCTCGCTATCGGGGCAAAACTGGCGCTGATAGGAGATATCAAGCTGCGCCTGCGCGGCAAAACGCTGATGAATATGGGGTGATTTGCTATGAGCGATGGGATTGCCAATGACGATAAAGTGCTGAGTCATACCGAGTCTATCCTAAGCATAAAAAGCTATGATAAGGGATAAACAATCCTTTAACAAATTTGTACTCGCAGCGATTGTTATCTGTAACGTCATGACTAGTCAAGGCTTGGACACTTAGGTAAACTGTTGGCACGAATAACTGTTAGCACGAACATGAATAGCCGACGCTAATATAGTGACTAACAGATAGCAGTGACTAATAGATAGTGACGTTAACGGTGAGCTGCACGCTTAAGGATTGGCGCAATTATTGCACTCATCAATAGCAGTAGTGATTTAGTGTAGCTTGTACGAGCTGACGCAAAAACAGCTAAATACGCTCTAAGAAAACATACTATCCTCAGCTTTGAACCCTAAGCTTTATAACGACAAGCCCTTAAGTGTGAGTAAACGACCTATGTGGAACACCCCTTTACAGACCTTTGCTATGACTATAATGATGGCCGCTGGCCTCTCATTGAGTGCTTGTAGTGGTTCTGAGACCCAAGTCAGCGAGACTGAGACGCCAGAGAATACCGAGCAGGTTGTGGTCGAGACCTCAACCGACGCTACCGATTTGGACGGCGCTGTCAGTGATCAAGGTACGCCCGTTGTCTACGAGGTATCCACTTGGAGCACTGAGGCGGTCACGCCTGTAGAGGTAAGTAATCTAGACGGTATTACCGCTACTTTGGGCAGCGTCGTCAGTACCGATGAAAACAGCTTGGACTACGCGAGTAATCCGGCGTCCAAATACCGCTTGATGGAAGCCGATCAGCCTTATTTAGATGTCATAGACTCAGATAAGTATCTGGAGCTGGGCTGGTACTACGCCAATCCTACTGACTCAGATGCCGAAAAAGAGCTGAGCCTTAATCACGCCAAAAAATCTCATACCGTCGTACGCCAGCTGATGGGTAACGATGGCAGTAAGCTGCTTGCCAATATGCTCAGCGGTCAAATCATCAAAAACGAAACCATCGGTGGCCAAAAGGTCGAGCTGGCAAAGTGCGAGTTCTATAGCTGTATGCTCATACTCAATAAGTCAGGCGCTTAAATCCATGAAGCCTGTATCATGAGCTTTGAGTCATGAAGGTTCAGTCGAGCGCTTGGATACGTCTGACGATGCAAGATGAGTCGTCTTTTGAGCCAATAATAGATGAGCCTGCCGCCCTAACGCCAGACAATCGCGGCATGGCTTATGGCGATGGCTTTTTTACGACGATGGGCGTTATAGATGGCATGATACTCTGGCAAGACTATCATGCCGCCCGCCTGATATCACATAGCGCGGCATTAGAGCTAGGTGTAGACGCGCAAGCTTTGATACATCACTTACAACCTATTGCCGAGCGTCTTAATCAAGGCATGCTCAAGCTTGTTATTACTCGCACGCCGCAGCGCACGCGCGGCTATGGTTATAGCCCTGGTAATATAGGGCAAGATTGTGAGATATGGCTCAAATCCTCCGCGTTATCGCTCACCACATCAGCGCATTTGTCTTTGCCAGATGGGCGCACGGTGTTTCAGCAGCCCTTTAAACGCGCTATTTGCTTATCCGCGCAGCTTGCTTGCCTGCCACCGCCGCTCGCTGGACTCAAAACGCTAAACCGACTCGATAGTGTGCTGGCAAGTGGCGAGCTGCAACGCGTGCAAGCACATACCAATAAGGAGTGGGGGGAGGGGCTGGTACGCGACGTGACCAATGCTTGGATTGAGGGTACGATGAGCAATGTGTTCTATCAGCTCATAGATGCGGGCGATAACATAAAAGCTAATGATCAAGGCACAAACGTACCGTACTCGATGGACGGTCTAACGAGTGGTCAATGGTATACGCCGTCGATGGCACGCTCTGGAGTTGCAGGAGTGATGCGCCAAGTCATCATCGATGCCTTAGCTACTACGGATAAACCTGTCATCATCCGTCCGCTAGTAGATGAAGATTTGCCCATGCTAAGCCAGATGTTCTTTTGCAATGCGGTACGCGGCATCATGCCTGTATCTGATTTAACATTGTTGACGGGTGAGGTGGTGAGGTTTTGCTAAAATCATTCATTTCACCCCGAAAATATTAAATTTGGTATCAATCAAATCATCGTAGTTGAGTTCTATATCCTCATTTCTATACCTTTCGCGCGCTTCTAAAATCGCTGATGAGTCGTCTTCGGCAACGACCTCTATAATAGCGCTCATCGTCTCGACTATTTCTATCTCGTAAGTGTATAAGTCTTTTTTAATCGTCATCATTTTTCTCA
>NZ_JBQQFC010000046.1:0-13020 GCF_052258445.1 Psychrobacter sp. T6-1 | reverse complement strand
TGAAAATGACGTGATTGTCAGTTATTTAGAGGGCCGCAAAGATCGCGACAAATTCTCCTACTTTCGCTATCGCGACGAAGATGATCAACTGCGCTACATGCTCACTTATGGACTGATGAGTAGCCCGCAAGAAGCGGCAGGTGCGGCTAAACTGATCGATTTTAAATTGCCTGCCAATGTTCGCGTGATACCTGAAGAGATCAATCGCTATGTCAGTATTATCGATAATTATGAGCGTCCAGGCCCTATCAAAGATCTAAGTACTAAGCGCGCCCGCTCCGTTAAATTAAAACGTACAAAACGTGAAGTGCCGCCGCCTCAGCGCGAGCAGGCACCTGCTCATAACAACACAGACTCGAGCAATGTGTCGATCAATCAAGAGCCAAGTAATAGTAGCCCTACCCAGAGTATTCGTGAAGTGGAGAATACCGATTCTACCCTATCAGTAGATGAGGAGCGCACTGTTGAGACAGAAGGTGCAAGCAATAATAAACCAAAAGCTGAGCAAAATAGTACCAAGCCTGCACCAGCTGATGTGATTACTGCACCTAAAAAGCCTCCTGTCGTACCGACGCCTAAGCCGCCGCCTGCCAGTAATACTACCGCGGCACCTGTCAATAATAGCAACAGCAAAGCGCCAGCAAAGAGCGATGCAAGAAGCGAAGATAGTATCAAGGCGTTAATAGAAGAAAAGAGCGAATAAAAAACAGTCAAATAAGCAGTATGTACGTTAGACGACGTACGTACTGCTAAATAGTCTTGGACACTACGCACTATTCGTTCACCGCTAATAACCTCTAGTTATGACTTAGCAAAAAAGACTAGATTTATAGTTATGCATTCATTAAAATAAAGAGCACTAAAATTAGTAATATAAAGAAAGGTTTACCCTTAAATGTGAATAAAACCATATCTTTATGTCTTACCGGTCAAGGGTTTTTATCAGGCCGCACAGTTTGATAAGCTATAATGACGTTCAAGCTTTATGTATTTGCAATAGTAGTCAAAGAATGACAATCGCTTACTGAACACACAAGACTTTGGCTTATATAAATACATTTACAGCGCATCACGCCATTTATTAATTCGGTTATAAGAATATTACCTGCCAGCCCGTTCTGCCTTCGGGCATCCGCTTATGATCCGCATTGGATGCATGAGCTGTCTGCTTACTTAAAAGGACAAGCTATGTCGATGATTTCCTCCCATACACATTTGGCGACGCCAGATGACTTCTCTGATAACTGTGGTTTTGGTTTGATTGCTCATATTGAAGGGCAAGCCAGCCACGACTTGGTCAAAACGGCCATTCATAGTTTAAGCTGTATGACCCATCGCGGCGGCGTTGCGGCTGACGGTAAAACGGGTGATGGTTGTGGTCTTTTACTTGCCAAACCGATTGAATTTTTTAAACAAATCGCAACTGAGCAAGCCTTCGCTATTAGCGATAACTTCGCTGTCGGTATGGTATTTGTCAGTCTCGATGAGACCAAAGCTGTGCACAGTCAGCAAGTACTCGCTGAAGAAATTGAAGCGCAGGGACTTAGAGTTGCAGGCTGGCGCGATGTACCTACTGATTTGGATATTGTCGGTGAAATTGGCCGTGAGACATTGCCTGACTTTAAGCAGATATTTGTAAATGCTACTGACACGTTAAGCCCTGATGACTTTAACCGTAAACTGTTCGTTGCTCGTAAAAAAGCAGAGCAGCGCCTAAGTGATGATGAGCTGTTTTATGTTTGCTCATTGAGCTGTCAGACGATTATCTATAAAGGTCTGGTCATGCCCTCAGATCTGCCCGCGTTCTTTTTAGATTTGCAAGACACGCGTTTGGCATCGCATATCGTCGTTTTCCATCAGCGCTTTTCGACCAATACGTTGCCGCGCTGGCCTCTAGCACAGCCGTTTCGTTACTTGGCTCATAATGGCGAGCTCAACACTATCACAGGCAATCGTAACTGGTCTGAAGCACGTACGCCAAAGCTAAAATCAGATAAGCTGCCCAACCTAAACGAATTGACCCCGCTAGTAAATAGCACAGGGTCTGATTCCTCAAGCCTTGATAATATGCTTGAGGTATTGATGTCAGGCGGTATGAATCTGTTTCACTCGATGTCTATCTTAGTGCCACCAGCATGGCAAAATGTTGATAGCATGGATATGGATCTGCGCGCGTTTTATGAGTTTTACTCGCAGCATATGGAAGCATGGGATGGGCCTGCTGGTCTTGTGATTCAAGATGGTCGCTACGCGGTTTGTATGCTTGATCGTAACGGTCTGCGTCCTTCGCGCTGGGTGACGACTAAGAACGGCTATATCACCGTGGCCTCTGAGATTGGCGTTTGGGATTACGATCCCAAAGACGTGCTGGCAAAGGGACGCGTCGGTCCTGGTCAAATGCTGGTCATCGATACATTGACCGGTCAAATACTCGATACCAAAGCCATAGCGACTTTACTTAAAAAAGCTCACCCCTACCGTAAATGGCTACGCGAGGAGGCGACGCGCATTCGTGATGACGAGCGCTTAGAAGAAGAGTTGGCTGCCAAAGCTTGTCGCGGCGATAGCCTTAAAGCACTACAAAAAATGTATCACATCACTAATGAAGAGCGTACCGAAATCATCCGCCCTAACGCTGAAAATGGTCAAGAGCCAGTCGGCTCAATGGGTGACGATACGCCAATGGCTGTGCTATCACAGCAGATACGCCATGTGGGAGACTTTTTCCGTCAGCAGTTTGCTCAGGTCACCAATCCACCGATCGATCCGCTACGCGAATCTATCGTCATGTCGCTACAGACTTGCCTTGGCGCGCAGACCAATGTGTTTGCGCCATCAGCCAAAGACGCGCACCGCATTGTACTGTCATCACCAGTGCTTTCAGCGAGCAAAATGCATCAGATTGAACATTTAGAGGACGGCGCCTTTAAGATGGCGCGCATCGATCTTAACTACGATCGCAATCTGACACTATCAGAAGCTATTGTTGCTATTTGTGAGCAAGTAGCAGCCAAGGTGCGAGCAGGCAACACCTTGATTGTCTTATCAGACAAAGCAATTGACGCAGGCAAAGTACCTGCTAATGCGATTATGGTCACAGGCGCAGTACATCATTACCTCATCGCTCAAGGCATTCGTACCGATGCCAACCTAATTATTGAAACAGGTCTTGCACGAGATTCGCATCATATTGCAGTACTAATCGGTTTTGGTGCAACATGCGTCTATCCGTATTTGGCGTATGATGTTATCGATGATTTGGTCGCAACTGGAGAGCTATTGGGCGACCCTATTCAAGCGCGGGTTAATTTCCGTAAGGGCTTGAATAAAGGCTTGCTCAAAATCTTATCCAAGATGGGCATCTCAACGATCGTCTCTTATCGCGGCGCGCAGTTATTTGAAGCGGTTGGTCTGTCTGAGGAAGTGGTTGCCATGTGCTTTAAAGGCGTGCAAAGCCGTATCAAAGGCGCAACCTTTGAGGACTTAGCCGCTGATCAAGCCGTACTCGCAGCCAATGCCTTTAAACGCCGAGCGCCACTCGATCAAGGCGGCCTGCTCAAGTTTGTCTTTAATAAAGAGTATCACGCCTTTAACCCTGATGTGATCAACAGCTTGCATACCGCCGTTCGTACAGGGGATTATGAGAATTACCGTCAGTATGCAGATATTGTCAATAATCGCCCCGTCGCCACTTTGCGTGACTTGCTACAGCTCAATACCAGTAACAGCATCGATGTCGAAGAGGTCGAGGACAGCGCGTTAATACTCAAGCGTTTTGACTCCGCTGGCATGTCTCTTGGTGCGTTATCCCCTGAGGCGCACGAGTCAATAGCGATGGCGATGAATACTATTGGCGGTCGCTCAAACTCAGGTGAGGGCGGCGAGGATTCAGTACGTTACGGCACTTTGCGTAATTCAAAGATTAAACAAGTGGCCTCGGGTCGTTTTGGGGTGACGCCCGCGTATTTGCGCTCAGCTGAGGTTATGCAGATCAAAGTGGCTCAAGGCGCAAAACCTGGCGAGGGCGGTCAGCTGCCAGGCGGTAAGGTCAACGCTTTGATTGCTCGTCTGCGCTATTCTGTACCAGGGGTGACGCTAATCTCGCCGCCGCCGCATCATGATATTTATTCTATTGAGGATTTAGCACAGCTCATATTTGATCTTAAACAAGTTAATCCTGATGCGCTGGTCTCTGTCAAACTCGTCTCGCGCCCAGGCGTGGGTACAATTGCCACAGGCGTTGCCAAAGCTTATGCTGATCTGATTACCATCTCAGGCTATGATGGTGGTACAGCAGCGTCACCGCTGTCATCTATTCATCATGCAGGCTCGCCGTGGGAGCTAGGACTTGCTGAAACTCAGCAGTCGCTACGAGTCAATGGCCTGCGTCATAAAGTCCGCGTACAGACCGATGGTGGTCTCAAGACGGGACTGGATGTCGTCAAAGCGGCCATATTGGGTGCTGAGAGCTTTGGTTTTGGTACCACGCCGATGATTGCCGTAGGTTGTAAGTATTTGCGTATTTGTCATTTAAATAACTGCCCAACAGGGGTGGCGACGCAAACGGCTAAACTACGCGATGAGCACTACATTGGCGAAGCTGAGATGCTAATCAACTTCTTTAAGTTCGTCGCAACAGAGACGCGAGAGTGGCTAGCGGCGCTTGGCGTACGTAGCATGGAAGAGCTGGTCGGGCGTACTGACTTGCTCGATGTGTTAGAAGGCAATACGGATAAACAGCGTCATCTTGACTTATCACCGTTATTATTTAGTCACCCTGCCAGCAGCGGTATGCCGCAGACTTGTCAGGTCGAGCGTAACGAGCCGTTTGATAAAGGCTTGCTTGCTGAGCAAATGATTAAAGATATGATGCTCGCTATCCGTAAAGGCACGGGCGGGGATTACAGCTATTACGTTGGCAATTGTGATCGCTCTATCGGCGCGCGTATTTCAGGCGAGATTGCGCAGGTTTGGGGTAATCTTGGCATGAGTGATATGCCAATTAAGCTGCATCTGACGGGTACCGCAGGTCAGAGCCTTGGCGTCTGGAACGCAGGCGGTCTCAATATCGAGCTTGAAGGTGATGCCAATGACTATGTCGGCAAAGGTATGACTGGTGGCGAGATTGTTATTTATCCGCCAAAAGACTCGAGTTTCGCCGCGCAGGATACGGCTATTATAGGTAATACTTGTCTATACGGCGCGACAGGCGGCAAGCTCTATGCTGCTGGCACCGCAGGCGAGCGCTTTGGTGTACGTAACTCGGGCGCTCATGCAGTCATCGAGGGCACAGGCGATCATTGCTGTGAGTACATGACAGGCGGTATTATGACTATCCTTGGCAAAACAGGTCTTAATTTTGGCGCAGGTATGACAGGCGGTTTCGCTTACGTGCTCGATATGGAAGGCGACTTCTTTGATCGCTGTAATCATGAGCTGATTGATCTCAACCGCATCTCAAGTGAGCAGACTGAAGGCCACCGTATTCATCTGCAAAAGGTCATTGAAAACCATGTCAATAAGACAGGTAGCGCTTGGGGCCGAACCATACTAGCTGATTTTGAGCATTATGTTCGTAAGTTTTACTTGGTCAAGCCTAAGGCTGCCAGTATCGCAAACTTACTCAAAACGACCATGGCAGACCCGCAGTAGTCGCGTTATTTTGAGTACAAAAGACGCTTCAATGTTTTAAGCAGGCAGATGACTTTTATCGCATCTTTATTAACCGAAAACGATTACAGTCATCGCCCACTAATCAAGAGATTTTATCATGGCAAAACGCTTAGACAATAACTATCAGTTTATCGAAGTACCGAGGCTTGAGCCGACCAAAAAAGACATCGTCACCCGAGCAACAGAGTTCGTTGAGATCTACAATCCTATCGAGAGTGAGTCAATCGCTCAGCAGTCGCATCGTTGTCTTGAGTGCGGTAACCCTTATTGCGAATGGAAATGTCCGGTACACAACTACATTCCCAATTGGCTCAAACTTGCGACCGAAGGACAGATCTTTCAAGCCGCTGAGCTATGTCATCGCACCAATACTTTACCTGAGGTATGCGGGCGCGTATGTCCGCAAGATCGTTTGTGCGAAGGCGCTTGTACCCTCAATGACGGCTTTGGCGCAGTCACTATCGGTAATGTTGAGAAGTACATTAACGATACTGCCTTTGCTCTTGGCTGGCGTCCTGATATGTCCAATGTCGTCTGGACGGATAAAAAGGTCGCCATTATCGGCGCGGGGCCTGCTGGCCTTGGCTGCGCAGATATCTTGGTGAGAAACGGCGTTAAGCCAGTACTTTTTGACAAGCGTCCTGAAATCGGTGGCTTATTAACCTTTGGTATTCCAGAGTTCAAGATGGAAAAAGACGTCATGCGCAATCGCCGCGAGATCTTTGAAGGCATGGGTATGGAGTTTTGCTTGGAGACAGAGATTGGGACTGATGTCAGTATCGATGAGCTTATGCAGGATTATGACGCGGTATTTATGGGTATGGGCGCTTATACTTATATGCGCGGCGGTTTTGCTGGTGAAGAGCTAGAAGGCGTTCATGATGCTCTTGATTTTTTGATCGCTAACGTCAATCGCTGCAACGACTGGGAGAAAAACCCAGAGGAATATATTGATCTCAAAGGCAAGCGCGTGGTGGTGCTCGGCGGCGGTGATACGGCGATGGATTGCAACCGTACTAGCATTCGTCAAGGTGCCGAGCAAATTGTCTGTGCCTATCGCCGTGATGAGGAGAATATGCCAGGCTCGCGCCGCGAAGTCATTAACGCGCGTGAGGAGGGCGTTGAGTTTTTATTTAATCGTCAGCCGACTGAAATTATTGGCTTAAATGGCAAGGTGAATGGCGTCAAAGTCGTCACTACGCAATTAGGCGCGCCTGATAACCGTGGTCGCAGTCGCCCTGAGCCTATTCCAAATTCAGAAGAGATCATCCCCTGTGATGCAGTCATCTTGGCCTTTGGTTTTCGCCCAAGCCCAGCAGATTGGTTCGAAGGTCAGCAAGTGGCGATGAGTCAATCAGGACTTGTCGTTGCGCCAGAGGAGCAAACCTTTAAATTTCAAACCAAAAACCCAAAAATATTTGCAGGCGGGGATATGGTTCGTGGTTCTGATTTGGTCGTAACGGCGATTTGGGAAGGACGCGAAGCGGCTGAAGGTATCTTGGACTATTTGGAGGTCTAAATATCAGGCCTGAGTTCACCCTAACGTCTTTTATCTATAAAAAGGTAAAAGGCGTTATTTTTATGGTCAAGTTAGACGTAGATAGTAGATAATGTCTATTACAACCTGTCATGACAAAAGAGTATCCCGCGTGAAACCGACTATTTGGCAACGGGTCACCGCCCCTCTCGTTGAGCCGTATGCCCGCTACCAACATGCTGATGTACTGCACGCTATACGTTTGGGCACAGCAGTACTAATAGCGCTGATATTAAATGAATTCACGCGTCTGCCACATGGCGAGTGGACGACCATCACCGTGTTTGTCATCTTGGGCTTGTTGCAATATCAAGGCGCTATTTATACCAAAGCCAAAGAGCGAGTGCTCGGCACTTTGCTTGGCGTAGCTGTTGGTTTGGTGTTTTTGTGGCTTAGTCAAGATATGGGCGCTTGGTTATGGCTGTATTATATGTTGATTGGCATTATCAGCGGCATTATTGGTTATGTAGCAGTCAAGCAGCTCGGTTATATTGGACTATTAACAGGCATCACTATGCTGATGATTGTCTCAAGTCCTGATCAAAGCAATATCACCCAGGACGGGATGTTCCGCGCTGTTAATATCTTGATTGGTACGCTAGTGGCAGTCGCGGCAACTTTAGTACTACCGCTCAAGTCAACCTTGATGTGGCGGTTCTTATTGGCGACCAACCTTGAGGCCTGTAGTGACCTGTACGCTGGAGTCGGTGATCATGTCGGTGCTGATACGCTGGTTCATCAAACCTTTGAGCCCATTACGACGTCCATTACGAAGACCGATCCGCTAAATCTCACCTATAGCGCAAACAAAGTGGTAGATATACCCGTTGATGATACTTTACCCAAAGCACTAAAGGTGATCAATAAGCGTCTGCTAGCTGTCCGCCCGCATATGGCAGCTACTATGAGCGAGTCAGGTATTGACAAAAAAACTATCGAAACCATTCAGCGCACTCATCGTAATATCATTGGAACGATTGATCTACTGCTAACTGCCGCGCCGCGTTTGGCCAGTATTGAGATCGATGAGGATAATCATATTTTGCTCAAGCACTATCAGCACGAGCTGACGCATGCCATGCAAAACATAGCCGCAGTACTACGTAGCCCAAGCGATGAGTCGTTCCGTGCGATTACGCGTATCGAAGTCTCAGAATACCCAAGCGTGCAGCATCTAGCCTTTGAGTGGCAAGGGTATTTTTGGCTAACACAAACCTTGCAAATACAATTGCAGCGCTTGAGTGATCTACTCGAAAAAACCAATGCGCAGTGGTTTGCCGCTTCAGGTCTTAGGTATCAGCGCCGCGAAAAACGTCGTATTGAAGCGCATGGCGGCGAGACTGATCTGCATTTATAATTATTGACCCTTTAACCTTTTGTCACTTCTGTAAAAAAGCGCTACCGATTGCTCGATAGCGTTTTTTTATCGCTGAATAACTAGCGCAGCGATTAATGACAGTGCAGCGATTAACGACCTGTCTTTAGCATATCCCAATACTGCTGATACACTTGCAAGGCGTCGTCACCGACGTCTTCTTGAAACTCCGCTTTGGCAAGCACTTCTTGAGAGGGGTAGATCGTTGGGTTATTGCGTACGCCTTCATCCATCAGCTCACGTGCAGCGCTATTGGGTGACGCATAACCAATCTCTTCGCTGACGATTTTGGCATTCTCAGGACGCAATAGATAATCGATGAATTGATGCGCGGCGTCTACTTGTTTAGCGTTCTTGGGAATGACAAAGTTATCCATCCAAAGAATAGCGCCCTCAGACGGATACTTATAAACCAAGCTGGTCAGACCTTCATCATTCGCCATGACCGCTTCACCATTCCACGTCATACCTAGATTGGTTTCGCCTTCGATATAGGGCATGCGAGTGGCATCAGAATTAAAAGTTTTGACGTTGGGCATGAGCGTGGTCAGCTTCTCATAAGCGGCTTTGATCTCATCAGGATTGCTGCTATTGCCTGAGTAGCCAAGGGTCAATAGCGCCATACCGAATACTTCGCGCACGTCATTGGTAAGCATGACCTGATCTTTATACTCAGGCTTCCATAAATCATTCCAGCTATTAACGCTGGCAGGATCGACGCTATCACCGTTGATGGCAAGGCCAGTGCTGCCCCACATATAGGGAATCGAGTATTTGTTGTCTGGATCGACTTTTGTATTAGTGAATGAGGTATCCAAGTTGCTAAAGTTGCTTAGTTTTGACTGATCTATCTTTTGTAATAGCCCTTCGTTTGCCATTTTTTCGACATAGTACGTTGACGGTACGGCAAGATCATACTGACTTGAGTCATTGAGCAGTTTGAGCTTGGCATACATTGCCTCATTGGAGTCAAAAGTGGTGTAATTCACAGAGATACCTGTCTCAGCCTCAAAACCATCCAAAATCTCTTGCGGCATATACTCAGACCAGTTATACAGATTGAGCGTCACATCACTACTCGGCGCGCCGTCGGTGGCAGCGGTATCTGAGTTGCTACAGCTGGCAAGTACCAAAGCAACGGCAGCACTAAGCAGCAGTTTCGACATTACTGTACGTGTTGAGCGTTTGGTGGCTTGCATGGCGGTATTGGTGTTCAAGGCAGAGAGTTGAGTCAAAATAGTGCTCCTAAAGTCAGACAAATAAATATTGAGACACGTAGCAAGTATCAGCAATGATACTGTTATGGTCATAACTTAACGTGTTTTAAAGGGTAACGATAAAATCAGCTATTTTCAACAGGCTTTGATTAAATGTCAGGCTATAAGGTAAAAGATGGCATAAAAGAGAAAGCCATGAGTTATGATATGATTGCTAACCTTTTACCAATCTTTGATTTTTCTACTTTTGGTTTTTACCATAAAGGATACTCTTATGGCTCAGACGCAACCCACTATGACTTCTCAATCGACTATGATTTCGCAGTCGACCGTTTCTCAACTGACAATGCCGCAATTGTTGACGGATAAGGTAGTCATAGTTACTGGTAGTAGTCGCGGACTTGGCGCAAAAATCGCGCAGCAAATGGCCGCTGCTGGCGCTCGTGTATGCGTCAATTATCTGAGCAGTAAAGACGCCGCTGATAAAGTCGTCGCCGACATTATATCAGTAGGCGGGCATGCTTTTGCTTATCAAGCAGATGTCACTGAGCTGGCAGAAGTCAAAGCCATGGCAGAGGAGGTCAGCAAGCGCTATGGGCGTATCGATGTTTTAGTCAATAATGCTTTGCCTCACTATCAGTTTGACCCAAGTGCTGACTATACCAGTATCGAAACCGTAAAATGGGCGCATTTTTCACAGCAAATCGATGGTATCGTCAAAGGCGCGGTCAATACCGTACAAGCGGTACTGCCGCAGATGAAAGCGCAGCACATGGGTAAGATTATCAATATCTCAACCAATCTAATCTATAACCCAGTAGTGACTTACTATGATTACACCACAGCCAAATCTGCGCTGGTTGGACTAACGCGTAACTTAGCAAGCGAGCTTGGCCCGCATGGTATTCGAGTTAATTTGCTCGCAGGTGGTCTCCTAAAAACGACGGATGCTAGCAGCCTCACGACTGAAGCAGTCTTTGATTATATCGCCACCACCACGCCGCTACGTCAAGCCACCTCAGTTGCTGATTTTGCTAATGCAGTACTGCTGATGGCGTCTGATTTGAGCGCAGCAATTACTGGACAATCTATTGCCGTTGATGGCGGTTTGACGATGCCTTAGAGTCTCAAGATTAAGAAGCTTTGAGAGCTTAAAATACTAACAACAAAATCACTAACAACCAAAAGTATCTGGAACCGATATTTAAAGAGAAATACTATGAACAACCGCCAACGCGCAGGCATACTCACTGCCATAATTGGGCTTATCGCTCTAATTGCCCTGCTTAATGCCAGCACGTCCGCCTCTATTATCAACTGGCCGATGGAGGCCTACTTAGGCACTGTATTTACCATTGGCTGGCTAAGCGGCGTGCCTGATTGGTTGGCTTATATCTTAGCCATTGTGGTTTTTATTGTGGTCATCGGCATAGGGTATAAGCTTGGCAGTTGGCTCTATGGATTGGTGCGGGGTTAAGAGTTATTTGATAATTAGTATGCGATGTATAAAAAATTACTGATTAAGCGCTGCTTTAGGACTTATTGACACTACACGCACGTAATTTAAAATCATTTTTTTAATAAGGGTAAACTAAATTAAAGCTTAGTTTGCCCTTTTTTAGTAGTGTAACTTTTTTGGAATAAATGACATATCGGCGCACAATCCTGCTATCGACTGTAAGCATTTGTTAGCAAGTCAAAAAAAGTTTGTTTCTAATTCCCAACTATGTTTCAATCGCAATCTTTGTAAGATTTTAATACTTTTATCAAATATTACATATTCCGATGGGAGCGTAGGTTATGAAGGGAAGTCATTCGCCAAATGATAACTTGGACACTATAGAGCACAGCTCACGTATGCAGCGGTTTTTAAAAGGGGTGGAGTGGTTAGGTAATTTGTTACCACATCCTGTTATTTTATTCGTTTGGATGTCAGTGTTGTTATTGCTGCTCTCAGCTGTCATGTCGTACTTTGGCGTATCAGTCATTGACCCAAGACCAGAGGGCACCAGTGGACGCAGCGCTGATGGCATGATTGAAGTCGTCAACTTGTTGAACGCTGAGGGCTTGGCTCGCATCGTCGAAAATCTGGTGACTAACTTCACTGGCTTTGTGCCGCTGGGTACGGTTCTAGTTGCCTTGCTCGGTGTCGGTATCGCTGAGCACTCAGGCATGATATCGGCTGCGCTGCGAGGTCTGGTCATGAATGCCCCAAAAAAGATGGTGACCTTTACCGTGGTATTTGCCGGTATTATGTCGAACACGGCAGCTGAGCTAGGTTATGTAGTACTGATACCACTAGCAGCAGTGATTTTTCACTCGTTAGGCAGGCACCCATTAGCCGGTCTAGCAGCGGCATTCGCTGGGGTGTCAGGCGGTTATAGTGCTAACTTACTATTAGGAACAGTGGATCCTTTATTATCAGGGATTACCCAAGAAGCGGCGCGTATCATTGACCCAGCTTATATCGTTGGGGCAGAAGCCAACTGGTACTTTATGATCGCCAGTACCTTTTTGATCAGTGGTCTAGGTTATTTTGTCACCGAAAAAATCGTCGAGCCAAGCTTAGGAGAATACAACCCTAAAGATGCTGATGATGCTTCGGTACTCGAGACGCAAATCGAAAAAGTCTCCGCACTTGAGAAAAAGGGTCTACTATGGGCCGGTATCAGCATGCTCATATTCTGCTTGTTGCTAGCATGGACCATCATTCCTGCAGACGGCATCTTGCGTAACCCAGAGACGGGTCTGGTATCAGGGTCGCCATTTCTAAAAGGCATTGTGGTCTTTATCTTCGTATTCTTTGCGATACCAGGTTATATCTACGGTAAGATCACGGGTAGCATCAAGAGCAACCAAGATGTCGTCGACGCCATGAGTAACTCGATGAGCTCACTGAGCATCTATATTGTTTTGGTGTTCTTTGCTGCGCAGTTTACCGCGTTCTTTAAATGGTCAAACTTGGGATCGGTAATGGCGGTATCTGGCGCAACTTTCTTAAGTGATGTTGGCCTAACCGGGCCGTTGCTTTTGGTTGGTTTTATCCTGATCTGTGGTCTGGTCAACCTTATGCTCGGCTCGGCATCAGCACAGTGGGCAGTGACAGCACCTATCTTTGTACCTATGCTAATGCTCACAGGCTATGCGCCAGAGATGATTCAAGCGGCGTATCGTATCGGTGACTCAACCACTAATATTATCACGCCGATGATGAGCTA
>NZ_JBQQFC010000045.1:0-13558 GCF_052258445.1 Psychrobacter sp. T6-1 | reverse complement strand
ATGACTATGCAGGCGCTGATGAACGATGGCGATGAGGTATTGATTCCGATGCCTGACTATCCCCTTTGGACGGCAGCGACCAACTTATCAGGCGGTACGGCAGTACATTATCGCTGTAACGAGGACGACAATTGGCATCCAGATATTGAGGATATCAAATCAAAGATTACGGACAAAACCAAGGGCATTGTCGTCATCAATCCCAACAATCCAACGGGCGCGCTGTATTCTGATGAGGTACTCCAGCAAATCATAGCCGTGGCGATAGAGCACAATCTAGTCATTATGGCCGATGAGATCTACGATCGCGTCCTCTATGATGACACAGTGCATACGCCTATGAGCACCCTTACGGATGAGGCTTTGGTATTATCATATAATGGTCTGTCGAAGTCGCACCGTATTGCAGGGTTTCGTGCAGGTTGGCTTATGGTATCCGGCAAAAAACAACACGCCACTGACTTTATTGAAGGTTTAGATATGCTCGCCTCCATGCGTCTGTGCTCAAACGTCCAAGGTCAGTACGCGATTCAAACTGCGATGGGTGGCTATCAAAGCATGCAAGCACTTACTGCTAACACAGGACGGCTGTATAAGCAGCGTGAGATGGCAGTGTCACGCCTGAACGCTATACCTGGTATCTCGTGTACTATGCCGCAAGGGGCGTTTTATTGTTTTCCAAAGATGGATCCTGACATCTACCCTATCGAAGATGATATGCAATTTATGATGGATTTGCTGATCGATGAAAAGGTTCTTATGGTACAAGGGTCAGGCTTTAACTGGGATGCACCCGATCATTTTCGCGTAGTGTTCTTGCCCAATTTGTACGAATTAGAGGACGCTATGGATCGCTTAGATCGCTTCTTTGCCAAAAAGCGCCAGCAATTTGGCACTGCATAAGATCGTTTAATACACAAAAAACGCTTATTTGCATAAGGCGAATAAGCGTTTTTTTGACTTACGTATTATACATTAAAAAATATAACTTAAGACTACAAAGCTAATCGCTGACAAGCCTGCGGCAACAGGTAGAGTAATCACCCAAGCCAGTCCAATCGGTTTCATTAGCGCCCAGTTGGTGTCTCTGTTAACGATACCGATACCTAGTACGGCTCCGACCAAAGTATGTGTACTAGAGACTGGCAAGCCCATCGTTGATGCGCCCATAACCACTGCCGCTGCCGCCAACTCCGCTGAAAATCCAGAAGCAGGATGCATTTTGGCAAGGTTGGTGCCGACCGTTTGAATCACCTCTTTACCAATAAACCACAGACCGACGATAAGCGCCACACCAAAGGTGAGCATGACCGCAGGTGGCACAGCAGCTTGTGAGGCAATCTCATTGGTGCGAATCACGTCCATAATTGCAGCAAACGGGCCGACCGCATTGGCGATATCGTTTGAGCCATGACTAAAGGCAAATGCTGAAGCGGTAAAGACTTGCATCCAGCTAAACAAAATAAAGGTTGCCTTGGTCAGATCCTCTTTGTGCTTACCGCGAATACTCTTGGTATAAATAAAGGTCGCAAGCCACACCAGCGCTGCGATCATGCCCATAATCAAAAAGCCTTGTAGGGTCGTCATATTGCTATTGACGTTTTTTAGGCCTTTAAAGACTACTAACGAGGTCATGACTGCCCCGCCTAATGCGGCAATAACGGGTACCCACTGCTTGATGGCTTTTAGAGTATCAAGGCTGCTGCGTTCATGCTCAATCTCATACAGGCTTTTGTAGTAGTCTGTCTCTAGGTCATCAACGGCGGTATCGTCGTCTTTATATATCTCTTGATCACGCAGCATCGCTGAGGTGTATGCCAGTTGCTCTGACTCTGATAGCTCATCTAAGTACGCTTTATGGTTTTGCTTCAAAACTTTTTTATCAGCTTTAAGCTCACTAATATGAGCTTCGGTTTTATCGTTATATTCAATGATGTTTTTCTTGATTTGACCGTAGAGCAGATAGGCTAAAACACCGCCTAAGAGTGGCGATAGTACCCAAGAAATCGCAATAGTGCCTATCGTGCCCCAATTCACGGTCGATAGCGCCATCTCCGTACCACCTAAAGTGATACCTAGTACGATAGAGCTACCAACCACCCCGCCGATAATAGAATGCGTGGTTGACACTGGTAAGCCTTTACGCGTGGCAAATAACAGCCAAAAGGCGGCCGCGATAAGGGCGGAGAGCATGACATAGATGAACTGGTTGGGCGTGACGCTCAGACCATCTAAGTCGACGATACCTTTACGGATGGTATCCGTCACCTCGCCGCCTGCCAGCACAGCGCCCGATACTTCAAATATCGCCGCCACTCCTAGCGCTTGCGGAATAGTGAGCGTCCCTGCACCCACTGAAGTACCAAAAGAGTTAGCGACATCGTTACCACCGATGTTGAATGCCATAAAGACACCAAAAGCGGTTGCTACAATAAATAGCGTCGTCTGCTGACGCATTGTGTAATCGAGTCCCCACCATAAAAAATAGCTGGTCATCGCAATCAGTAAAATAGCAAAAAATAAATTGATTCTCATAGAGCCAACAGCATTGGTTGACCCAGTCGAACGGTTGCTAGTACCCATAAATTTATATGCCCTGCATAAGCGGATTGAAGAGATTTGCGATCAATGACACTGCGCTATGATTGGTGGCATTGCCTAAGTTGGCAAGCGCTACTAATCAAAACGCCACTTAGTATTTAGCTTTAACTGGTATAAATATTTCACATTGACTTAACGAGTGGTCATAACCCGCAATCATGCTAATTTAAACCGTTATCTTTATGCATTTAGAATCTTTTAGGATTTAGAAATGTCATAAAGCCGCAAAGATATCGCCAAATCGTTCGATTGGTGCATTTTGCGGCTTGTAACATGAACGTGCTAAACCAAATTAGGTCTAGATTGTCATACTGCTCTTGGATGTTAGGTTCTGGCATCCCAGTTATTACGCGCTCATTATATTAAATATGAGCGCATAATGCAGGCCGATATCATGAAATTTGTAACTATAAATGTATCGCCCATTCACCGTTTTGATTTGACGATAGCCCTTATTTCATAAAGCTATTGAAAGCAAAGATTGTGCCAGTTTTGCTAGGTACGTTTTACTCATTTGCATACGCTGACAACTGTTCAATCGCATGATCTAATACTTGTAGCCGCGCAACGCGTTTGTGGTTGGTTGCGATCACATGCCAAGGCGCAACCTCGGTATCGGTGCGTGCTAGCATATCCGCCGCTGCTTGTAGATACTCTGACCATTTTTCGCGATTACGCCAGTCATCATCGGTGAGTTTAAACTGTTTGTGCGGCGTCTTTTCACGTGCCTCAAAACGTTTGAGCTGCTCATCATTATCGATAACGAGCCAATATTTGATGACTAATGTACCCGCTGCCATCAAATCAGCTTCAAAGCGATTGATCTCCTCATAAGCGCGTTGCCACTGCCTATCTGTCGCAAACTGCTCAACGCGCTCAACCAATACCCGTCCATACCAAGTACGATCAAAAATAGCGATACGGCTGATGCGGTCGGTCTGCTCGTTTGGCAGACGCGTCCAAAACCGCCATAAATAAGGGTGCTGTAGTTCATAGAGCATGGGCGCGCCAATGTTATAGACCTGATACTCGCGCGGATCAAGCGGCGCAACCAAACGCTTAATCGCCCCGCCCTTGCCAGCAGCATCCATTCCCTCAAAAGCAAAGACAACATGACGACCGCCGCGCGCGCGCAAAAGCTTAGCCAGGCGCTCTTGCTTGTCTTTGAGCTGTTTACGGTATTTTGCCTTATCGATATTATCATCGTCTATATCTGTTAATTGCTCAGATATTTTGGCAAGCTCAAAGGGTACAGGCGTACAAATCGTTTGCTGGGTGGTATCAGAGCTTATGCAAGTATCGTCTTTGACTTGCTGATTATTATCGTCTATCGGCCGGCTCGCTATCAGCGCCGTTTGCATGGCCTCTAGTACCTCATGACAAAAAAGCGTAGTGGCTTTATCTTTGTCACTACCGTCGATTACCACCCAATCGTCTTGCTGCTGCAATAGTACTGCTGCCACTTGATTGAACTGCTCTAACACTTCGCTATCGCTCCAATCGATTTGATAAAGGTAAGCGGGGTCTGCCTCTTTATCCGTTAAACGCTTTTTCAAAGTCTCTGCATCGATATGAAACCAGCACTTTAATAGTTTAGTTTGGTTGAGTGCCAGATCATCTTCAAATGATTTGAGCGCTACTAGCTGCTCGCTAAGATAGTCTTGCCACCCTTTGTCTGGTAACGATTGAAAATGACGTTTGGTAGCTGTGTCGTGTTGAGCGTCGCTTGCCTCTTTATACTGGGTTGCCATCAGCATAACTTGATGGAGCAGATCAGCGTACCAGTTGCCAAAATAGACCATAACGTCGCCATGACGCGGCATCGCCTTGGTATGCGCCTGCCAAAGCGGCTGATAGGCAAGTGGCGGATAGCCGATAGTTGCCTCAACCTTGAGCAGGCGTGGATCGACCCATTGGCGTAGCTGCTTGACAGCGCTACCCTTGCCAGCTTGCTCCATACCATTGACGAGCACCAGCAGGCCTGTAGGCTGATTGCTGCTCGGTGGCGACTCTTGGCGCGTGGCTCGTAGTGCGTATTGCGCAGTCACCAAAGCCAGTCTTAGAGTCTCTTCATCCATAAAAACATGATTGAGTGGATTAGGCGTTAGGCGCGCATCAACCACCTTTTGGCTTAACTGTTCGCTGACCGTTTGCTTATTTTTCTTATTGTGTTTTTTACTCATATTATTCTCACTACAGTAAAGAGATGTTGGCGCCAAAAACAGGGTTATTTGATCTTAGTCGCGATAACGGTTTAGGGTTTGTATATATTATATTTTATTTAAAGTTATCACCTTAAGTGAGTGGTATGCTTTATATATAGCACTTAGATGTCATAATTGAAAATATTATATCAAGACCTGTTTGCTAACTAACGGATTAAACTACGCAGGATTAACGGTCATGACTGCTTTTTTAGAGTTACAACAACACTTAACGCGTTACTGGGCACTGCCCTATCATGATGATGAAAATCTCAGTGAGATGCTCGCTCAAGTACAAGCATGGCAGCGCATTCGTATCAAAAACACCCACAAAGAACTCTTTGAGCAGCCCAAACATCAACCAATGGCGAACTATTTTCTCACTCAGCTTTATGGCGGCGAAGAATTTAAACTGCTAGCGGTGCAATTAGCGCGTATTTTACCTAAAGCGCAAAAGCTTGAGCGTATGATAAAAGAGTCGGTTCTTGAGACAGGTAGCATGGCGATTCAAGCCGCAGTCTTGGCGATTGAGATGGATCTGCATCTGGCTCAGTGGCTTGATGATCGCAATATGCCAGTTAACGAAAAAAACATTATGATCGCCTATAGCGCTAGTGATAAATCTGATGAGCGCCGCGATCAAATCAGTAACTTAAAAGAAGTGTGTTATCGCAGTGATAAATACTTTAACTCATTTTTTTTACAAAAAGCTTTTAAATTGGCAAAGAGTACGGCTTATAACAATAACTATCAGCCCCTTTATGATTTTGTCGAAGCAGGCTTTGACGCTATGGGTCCCCTTGAGAGTGTTAGTAGCTTTATCGAGCCCTTTTGTACGCGTGAGCTGATGATTATTGATCAAATACAAAAAGCGAGAGGCGACAAGCTTGCAAGGTCTGGTGTATCATAGACGCATCTTTTTCTACGGCAATATCTCGCTGTTTGAGCCTATTGTTGGTAGGACACTTATTAGATCTTTATTTGAGAGTTTACTATGTCCGCATTGTCAGAATTACAAAACCATCTAAACCGTTACTGGGCGCTACCGATTCATGAAGATAAAGTACTTGAGTCCAAATTATACGAAGTACAGTCTTGGCAACGCGAGCGTATCAAACGCTCTCATAAAGCGCTGTTTGAGCAACCAAAAAACCAGCCCATGTCAGAGTATTTTTTGACTCAGCTTTATAACGGTGAAGAATTCAAAAAACTCGCAGAACAGATCACCCGTATCTTGCCAAAAGCCAAAAAACTTGAGCGCTTAGCAAAAGAGGCAGCATTAGAGACAGGTAGCAAGGCTATAGAGGCTACTATTCTCGCTATTGAGCTGGATATGCATTTAGCTCAGTGGCTAATCGCTAATGATTTGGATGTTAATGAAGACAATATGATGAGTGCTTATCGCACGGTTGATGAGTCAGATGAGCGCCGCTTACAGATTAATAATCTAAAAGACGTCTGCTATGGCACAGATAAGCATCTGAACTCATTTATGCTCAGAAAAGCATTTGGACTGGCTAAAGGCACCGCCTATCGTCATGGCTATCAGCCTTTATATGACTTTATCAACTCAGGGTTTGCGGCGATGAAACCGCTTAAGAGCGTGAGTAGTTTTATCGAGCCATTTTGTGAGCGCGAACTCACTATCGTAGACCAAGTGCATGCGCCTGATAGTCACGGTAAACCTGCTGGGTTTGGTGTATGATAATCATCATTTACTAACCATTTTTAGACAGCTGATACGCCTTTAGTATCCGCTTTATTTATCCATATTAGTGCAACAGGATACCCCTATGAGCGACACTTCTAACAACGATAGCATGCCCAATAACGACGCTGCGACGCAGTACGAATTACAAGACAAATTGGTCAAGGACAGCATTGCACAAAACCAGAACATCACTGCACAAGTAAAGGCAAGTCACCATGTTGATAAAGATGCCAATATGGACTTTACTCAAGTGCAAGATCTGCCAACAGGGACGCCTCAAGGTCAGCAAACCACTATGCTAAGTAGCACTAGCGAGACTCATAGTCAAACCAAGACAGCAGGAGCGCAGGCTCCTACTGCTGACTTGCCCAAGCAAACCCTATTTAATCAGCGCGACGATATCAATAATCCGCACACCCCTGATACTGATGGCTTAGAGCAGACGCATTTTGGCTATAAAACAGTCAACAAAGCAGAAAAACAAGCGCGCGTAGCAGACGTCTTTACCTCAGTCGCCAAAAAATACGACATCATGAATGATTTGATGTCATTTGGTATTCATCGTTTATGGAAGCGCTACGCCATTAGCTTATCAGGGGTTCGCGCCGGTCAGCACGTGCTCGATATCGCAGGCGGCACGGGTGATTTGGCAAAGGTATTTAGCCGTGAAGTGGGCAAAAGTGGTCATGTAGTATTGTCCGATATCAATGCAGCAATGCTAGAGGTGGGCCGTGAGCGCTTGATAAATGCTGGCTGCAATAACGTTGATTTTGTCCTTGCCAATGCCGAGACGTTAGCGCCTTTTGATGATGAAAGCTTTGATCTTGTCACTATCAGTTTTGGTCTGCGTAATGTGACGGACAAAGATGCTGCGCTTAAATCCATGTACCGCGTGCTCAAGCCCGGTGGTCGCTTGCTAATATTAGAGTTCTCAAAACCTGTGTTTGAGCCTTTATCAAAAGCTTATGATCTGTACTCGTTTACAGCCCTACCTATGATGGGCAAAATTATCGCCAATGATTCTGAGAGCTATCAGTACTTGGCCGAATCAATCCGCATGCATCCTGATCAGCAGACACTTAAGCAAATGATGCAGCAAGCAGGTTTTGAGAACTGCGATTATCATAACTTGACGGCAGGTATTGTCGCCGTGCATCGCGGCTTTAAAGCTTAATATTAATACCATAAGCAGTGCTAACAGACTAAGCACTTTTAACCGAGCGATAGCTTTTACATCTGCCCTGACATAGACGAGACTATTATGCTAACTGTACTGCTTTTAGCAGGTGCCGAAAAACTCATTAACGTCGCTATCGCAAGCGATGATATTACCCGTGCAGGACTAGTGCCACTAGCAGGCAAAGTGCTGCGCCTTGAGATGGCGATGCCTGAGCTGCATTTGGATATCTTATTTAATCATGATCGTTTGCGTTTTGAGCCGGTTACGACCGAGAGCGTATTTGAAACCGCAGGCGGTTTAAGTGAGCATGAAAAAGCCACTATCGCTATGGCAGGATTAGGTCATAGTACGCCTGACTGCGTTATCTCTGTGCAAAATCCTGCGCAACTACTAAACCTTATGCGCGGGGCTGAGGGCAACTTGCCTATTGCAGGCGACTACAAAGTACTGATGCAAGTTAAGCAATTAGTAGCAGGCTTTGATCCTGATCTAGCAGGGCAGCTTGAGCCGTTTATTGGCAAGCCTATGGCAAGTCAATTGCAGCTGCTTATCTCGCAGCTCAAAGGTAGCTTTCGTCATAGTGCCAAGCGCGCTTTTGATGATGTCAGTGATTGGGCTAATGATGTCGCAGGCATGAGTGAACCTGATCCTGTACTCAAAACGCAAGCTGATGAGCTCAAGCAGCAGCTGCTCAAACTGCGCGCTGATATCGAGCGTGAAGAGACACGCCTAGCCGTTATAAAAGCCGAACAAGCGCGTTTATTAAACAAATAAATATCTGATTTAGAGTAAGGTTGCTCATGCTATTATCTCATCGCGCGCGTCTACTTGAGCTTTGGCGCATCGCTGCCAGTTATCGTATTGATACGCATTTTTCAATCGAAGAGGCGCCGCAGTTGCAACCTTTGGCGCGCCTTATACGCAGCCATCCTGCCGCTTGGGGTAAAAAACACCAACCCAATGCGATTAAATACGCATTGGAGGACATGGGTACGCTGTTTTTAAAGCTTGGGCAACTACTCTCAACGCGCCGCGATCTTGTGCCACCAGCTATTATCGATCAGCTTGTCCAGCTGCAAGATCGGGTCAAACCTTTTTCATCTGACACTGCCGTCACCCAGATTCAAGATCCCAAACATGGCTTAGGTCAATCTATTGATGAGCTATTTGCGCGTTTTGACATAAAACCTTTAGCCGCCGCCTCCATCGCGCAAGTGCACACCGCAGCCCTTCACGATGGTCGTGAGGTCGTCGTCAAAGTCGTCAGACCCGATATTCGTACCACTATCGTTAACGACTTTGAGCTACTACGTGAGCTTGCCAGCTGGGTGTCCGCGCGCGTGGAGGCGGCGCGGGCAGTACATATCATAGATATCGTTGAGGATTATCGCCAAGTGATGCTCAATGAGCTTGATTTGGTGCTTGAGGCAGACAATACCACGCAGATGCGCAATAACTTTTTGGGTTCCGCGCTAATGTATGTGCCTGAGGTTTATGCTGCTGCCAAAAACGTCATGGTTATGGAGCGTATTCAAGGGGTGCCTATCTCGCAGACGCATATCTTTGATGAGCTTGGTTATGACCGCGCAGCCCTTGCTCAAAAAGGTTTGACGATATTTTTTACGCAAGTCTTTCGTGATAACTTCTTTCATGCTGACATGCATCCAGGTAACGTGTTCGTTGAAACGCCTAGCATCAACAGTATGGCGGATGGCGTCAATAGTATCGCTCATGAGCCACGTTATATCGGTCTTGATTGCGCTATTATGGGTTCGCTATCTCGAGACGATCAACTGATCGTAGCGCGTATGCTACTTGCAGTTATGAATAATAATTTTACTGCTGTTGTCGATATCGTCAGCCGCGCAGGCTGGATACCGCCGAACACTGACAAGCATGCGTTGATGCGTGATATGAAGCGTACTGTCGGCCCTATGCTACAAAAATCAATTAACGAGATCGACTTCGCTGGCGTACTCATGCAGATACTAGATATCGCTCGCCGCCATCATATGAGTATCCCGCCGCAGCTCATGCTATTGCTTAAAACCTTGGTCCATGTTGAAGGGCTTGGTCGTGACTTGTACCCTGATTTGGATATCTGGTCACTTGCCAAACCTATTTTGAGTAGCTGGATCAAAGAGCAGCTCGACCCGGTACGCAACTTACAACAGCTACGTACCCAATTGCCTGAGATATTACTATCAAGTACCGATATACCTAAACTGCTCGATCAAGGTCTGCAAAGTCTGGCGTCACAAGGCGCGCGACAAGACAGTCAACTACGCGAGATACAACAAATTCGCGCTGATATGCTCAACGACCGTCGCCGTGATTGGCTAGCGCTAGCAGGGTTTGGAGTCTTTATTGCCCTTGCCACCCAAGTCATTGGCTGGCTATCTCCTATCTTTTATGTGCTGGCTATATTAGCAGTAGTTTGGCGTATTTTAGGATAAATGCCAGTCATAACCATGATACGATCGTAAAAAGGCGCTTACTTTCTATAGAAGGTAAGCGCCTTTTTATATTCATATGATAAAACTATAACATCTGATCAATCGCCATTTGTGTCAGGACTCGGCCGCGAGCAGTACGTAGTACATAGCCTTGCTGGATAAGGTACGGTTCAATCACATCCTCTAGAGTACCGCGATCCTCTGCCATAGCAGCAGCTACCGCTTCAACACCCGCAGGACCCCCATCAAAGCGCTCATGTAATATCTCGATATAACGGCGATCTAAATGATCCAAACCGCGTCTATCAACAGCGAGCATATCAAGCGCGCTTGCGGCAATTTGCCCATTGATACTGCCATCGCCTTTGACCTCGGCATAATCTCTGACTCGGCGTAGCAGCCTATTAGCAATACGCGGCGTACCGCGAGCACGGCGAGCAATCTCAACTGCCCCATCCTCTGTCATCGGCACACGCATTAAGCGTGCCGCGCGGCTCACAATCGTGGTCAAATCGGTAATACTATAAAACTCTAAGCGCTGCACAATGCCAAAGCGATCACGAAGTGGCGAGGTCAAAAGTCCTGCTCGCGTCGTTGCTGCGACCAAGGTGAACGGCGGCAGATCAAGCTTAATAGAGCGCGCGGCAGGACCTTCACCGATCATAAGATCCAACTGAAAGTCCTCCATCGCAGGATACAGTATCTCCTCAATAACAGGACTGAGTCTATGAATCTCATCGATAAATAGAACGTCACCTGCCTCCAAGTTGGTCAGCATCGCCGCCAAGTCGCCTGCACGCTCAAGTACAGGGCCTGATGTTGAGCGCAGGTTGCCGCCCATCTCTCGCGCGATGATATTGGCAAGTGTAGTCTTACCAAGGCCTGGCGGACCAAAGATTAGAGTATGATCTAGCGCTTCTTCACGCCCGCGCGCGGCACCAATAAATACCTCCATCTGCTCGCGCACCACTGGCTGACCGATATATTCAGCCAGCAATGCAGGACGGATATTGGCATCAGGAGCATCACTTGCACCCTCTAGTGGATTAATTAATCGATCTTGCATCATAGGTTTTGTCATTATATAAAAAAGAGATGAATACAAATAGCATAACCAAATCATGACCATAAGTCATGTAAAAAGGCTATATCAAACAAAGCAAGCGACAAATGATGTCGCTTGAAAAGTTAAAAAGATAAGAGGCTTAATGCAGTATTTTGAGTGATACCTACATCGGACTAAAAGCTAGATAACTGCTGTAACGTCGCCTTTAGTAGACTTTGCGTATCGCCAAAGGTTGCGCCATTGCTCTTGGCCGCCTTGATTGCTTGCTGCGCTTCTCTTTCTTTATAGCCCAAACTCATCAAAGCTCCTTCGACCTCAGCGATGATGCTGCCTTCGTGCGACACTTCAGTAGGCTGCATAGCCAATTCTAAAGTGCTATTGTCCACCTCTATATTTTTGAGCTTGTCTTTGAGCTCGATAAGTAGGCGCTGGGCCGTCTTTTTACCTATCCCTGGAATACGCGTCAGCGCGGTCTCCGAGTCTTGCTCGACGTGCATCTTAAGCTCAGCCGCTGACATTGCCGATAGCATAGCTAACGCCATTTTTGCACCGACGCCGTTGATCTTTATCAATTGGCGAAAGACGTCGCGCTCCTTGCGGTCAATAAAGCCAAAGAGCAATTGCGCATCTTCACGAACATGAAAATGCGTCCAAATGCTTGCCTCTTGTCCCACTTGTAGCTGACAGAACGATGGCAATGGCAGCTCGATATCGTAGCCCACACCTGATCCTGTCATGACGCAGGCGACAGGTGCCATCAAATGTAGTACTTGTCCAGTAATCAGTCCTATCATATCTTACCTGTTTAAATGCCTTAAGTTTAAAACCGCTCAGTAATATCTGCTTATCTAAATTTGCCATAAGCTATTGATAAAATTTAACCATATTTTCAAGACTGATCGGACGGATTTTATGGGCTTGTCCAGCAGATCCAAACGCCTCAAAGCGATGACTACAGATATCAGACATTGCGGTCATTGAGGCTTTAAAGTATTTGCGCGGATCAAAGTTACTCGGGTTATCAGCTAAATGCTGGCGGATTGCGCCTGTCGATGCCAAACGCAAATCGGTATCGATATTGACCTTGCGTACGCCATGCTTAATCGCTTCAACGATTTGCTCTACGGGTACGCCGTAAGTCTCGCCGATATCACCGCCATGATCGTTGATGACTTTAAGCCACTCTTGCGGTACTGATGATGAGCCATGCATCACTAAATGAGTGTTGGGAATACGCGCATGAATCTCTTTTACCCGCTCGATGGACAAGATGTCGCCTGTAGGAGGACGCGTAAACTTATAAGCACCGTGACTAGTACCAATGGCGATTGCTAGTGCGTCCACCTTGGTATCTCTCACAAAATCCTGCGCTTCATCAGCACTCGTTAACAGCTGCTCGTGACCTAGCACACCCTCAGCCCCAGAGCCATCCTCCTCGCCTGCCATACCCGTCTCAAGACTACCCAAGCAGCCAATCTCGCCTTCTACAGACACGCCGCACGCATGAGCAAGCTTAACGACCTCACGAGTTACGTTGACATTATAGTCATAATCCATAGGCGTCTTGCCATCCTCGCCAAGCGAGCCATCCATCATCACTGATGAAAACCCAAGCTGAATGGAGCGCTGACAGATAGCAGGCGACATGCCATGATCTTGGTGCATCACTACTGGGATATGCGGCCACTCCTCAATTGCGGCGATGATAAGATGACGCAAAAATGAGGCACCAGCATAGTCGCGCGCGCCTGCACTGGCCTGGACGATAACGGGTGAATCGGCAGCATCCGCTGCCATCATAATAGCGCGCATTTGCTCTAGATTATTGACGTTAAACGCAGGCACACCGTAGCTGTGCTCTGCTGCATGATCAAGGAGTTGACGCAAAGAGATTAATGCCATAGAACGCTCTCAAGTTGAGTTTAGCAGTAGGAGATGAACCCTAATAATAAGGGTATAAAGCAACTAAATTGTTAGCTCATTATTATAGCAAATTTTGACTAGCATCCGTAGCACTAGCCTTTGTTTATCTGCCTTGAGCGTACTTAATTTTGACTTGATATTGCTAATTGCTAAATGCAAAAAAGCCTTGGCAATAACCAAGGCTTTTTAAATATTGTAATATGACAATCTTAACCATTACTTATCTAGTATAAGCTAGCAATTAGTACTGTTGATCTTCAGAAACCTGATTCGCTTGAGCATCAGCAGCAACGTCAGATGCGCCGTCAGCGACTGCGTTTGCGCCATCAGCGACCGCAGAGGCTGTGCCTTCTACGACTTCGTTAGTACCTTCAGCAATAGCATCGCCTGTGTTTTCAAGAGCATTGGTAGCAGCAG
>NZ_JBQQFC010000044.1:0-13601 GCF_052258445.1 Psychrobacter sp. T6-1 | reverse complement strand
CAACAAAAAGCTAGGCTAAAAGCCTAGCCTACGTCTAACTTATTTTATATAAAATTCAACCCTAAGGTTTATAACATAATCCTAGCCTCATCGTAGCACCAGTCCTCGAGTCAACCATCAGCTTTATACCTAACCTCCCAACCGAGCAATACTACCTTTATCTGTTTTCCTAGAATATATATTGAGCGAATTACCAGCGACTATCAGCAGCATGCCAACGACTAAAGCTGCGCTAAAGCTCTCAGAATACAACAGCACACCGATGAGTGAGATGAGCGGCAATCTAAACATATCCATAGTGACTACGAATGTCACCTCAGCATATTGCATGGCTTTGGTCATACAGTAATGCGCCGATAATGCCGTGACACCTATGATGACCAGCCATAGCCACTGGATATCTACTGGCGTTGTCCAGCCTTCTATAAACAACAGCAACCCTAGTGGCGCTTGTATCAAACACATCATAAAAATAATAGTGATGGGACTATCGGTATTAGACAGCGACTTTGTACACACATGAGCAAAGGCGTAGCAAATAGCAGCGCCCAGTACGATAAGTGACGCATAGTGAGCGACATCTAAGCTAGGTTGTACAATGACCAAGACACCTAATATGCCTAATAGTACAGCAATGATTTTTTTTATCGTTATAGGCTCTTTTAAAAAGAGATACGAGATGATTATCGTCCAAAAAGGCACGGTAAATTCAATAGCGAAAACGGTAGCTAAGGGTAGTAGTCCTATGCCTAAGAACCAGCCATATTGCCCCGCGAAATGAAATAAGTTTCTGACTACGTGTAATTTAAGACGTTTGGGAAATAATAAGTGCCTTATCTTTGGCAAAGCGTTTGATAGCCATATGATTGGCAATAATACCAATAGCCCGACGATACTACGAAAGAATAGTATCTGAAAAACACTAATCTCACCGTTTAGCTCACGAGCACCAATAGCCATCAAACAAAATGAGGTGAGCGCGCCAATCATCCAAAGGGTAGAGCGGATCATAATGGTGCAATCCTCTAATGATAAAGTCAAAAAAATAGATACCTTATGTAATGACACAGAACTGGTATAAATTTTTCTTGCTTGCTGTAGCTAGCAGACAGAGGCTACAAAAAATTTATTCCAGTTCAGCGGTATCGTTTTTATATTGAACTGACTATTTAAAACCAAAGCTTGAGTTTATAGTATAAGTGAATGCTTTATATCGATGGATAAACCAAAACAAAAAAGCCAAGCAAAATGCTCAGCTTTTCAATACTAAATTGCTAAAACCCTAAAACTTATATAGTAAACCCAGCGTCGTTGTTGCATCGGTACGCGAGTCCACCATCGGGCTATCGTATTGCTCATTGGGCAAGTAGCTTAAGCTTTGATTAAAGAAGCCAGCAAAACGCTCATTGATGTCATAGTTAGCACTAATATTGATGTACGGGTTTAGACTTGAATTGGATTTATAAGCAGCAACGCCTGTATCTGCCGACTCTTGATCGCTGACGCCATAATAGTACTCATTGTATTCATCATCATGATACTCAAAGCCAATGCTCGGATAGACGGTCAGCTTGTTTTTAGTAATACGAGCCAAATATGTCAGGCGCGCTGTCGTACCGCCGCTACGATCCAAGACATCGGTTGCCGCTTGAATACGAAAGCCACCGACAGGCGTACGGCGTAGGTAGCTTAGACCTGCCGCCGCTGATGCTTTACGCTCATCTAAACCTTGGAGCGCGCCATTGGCATCATCAGGGTCAAACTCGCTGCCTGCCAGTTGGACATAAGCGGCCAGCTGATTGGTACCATCATTGACGATATAAGCGCCTGCTTGCGCGCCGCGGGCATAGAACTTATTGTTGTCATAGAACACGCCTGGCAAGACACGTACCTGCTCATCATCTAGATCATAAGCACTTTTGCTATATAACACATTGACGCCAACGCTGAGCTCGGCATCTTGATCAGCAGGCAGATTTTTGAATAGGGCGGCGTTAGCATGGCTGCCAATGCCAAATAGCACTGTAGCAGTTAGGGCAGTGAGCAGAGTGCGGCTAGCGATAAAAGGGGCGGATAGTTTTGACATAGTCGGGTCTCTTGAGCAGGTAAGGGTAAGTAAAATAGCGCTTTAGTGGGTGATACTCATTTTTGATCACTATAGCGCACTTATTTATTCGTTAGCAGCGAGCACTTGTAGTATCTGATTATGCATATCTTGCCACCACCAGACAAAGCCAATCAAGACGATAAGCATCATGAGCCAAGGCAGTAGTTGCCATATCATGCTGATTTTGACAGGCTTAATAGCAACAGGTTTGACGCTAACATAAGCTGGATTATTGTAGTTAATGGTCGTATTCACGTCGGTATTATTAACAGTACTAGCAGAATCATGCTCTAAGTTTACAGGGATTTGGCTAGTGTTATCACTAAAAATATCCCTAAGCGGTGGATCGTTATAATCGGTAACTTGAGGGTCAGCTATTGGCAACTGGTTTGTTAAGGCGCTTTGGTACTCTGCAATCGCTTGTTGCTGAGCCCCTTGGCGCTGGCGCTGGGCAAAAACAAAACCAAGGGCAATAACCAGTCCTGTGATCGCGCCGCCGATATGACCCGCGTTATCGATACCCGGTACCGCAAAGCCATAAACCAGATTGATACCCATAATGAATATCAGACTCTTTAGATTAAGCACCATTCCATTAACTGATATTTTAAACAGCGCTGCTATCAGTAAGGCTGCGCCAATACCCATGATACCGCCAGACGCGCCAGCGGATAATCCGGGCTGCGCTGAGCCATCTAAAATGCCTTGCCACGTTACATAATTGTTTAATAGATTGCCACCGATAGCGGCAAGCAAGAACAGCGCCAAAAACTTCACGGAACCAAACATAGGCTCGGCTACTTGCCCAAAGAAATACATGGCAAAACCGTTAAACAGTAGATGCATCAAACCAATATGCAAAAACGCACTGCTAACCAGCCGCCACGGGTCATCCTCCATCGTCAGCGGCAGAGCATTAGCGCCCCAATAGATGAGCGCTTGGGTCGAGGGGTTATTGGCATCGACGCCTAAAAGCACTTGGATGATGAACAGCCCGATAAAGCTGACTAAGAGTAAGGTGCTGACAGGTGCAGTTTTTAGTAATTGCTGTATGGTCATAAATGGGTATCAGTTAAAGGATATGGGTAAACAAGATAAGCCAATCATTAAATCAAAGAACTACCAGCGCATCGGTGCAAGATATGGCTGACCAGATTTTAGATGCTCATAAGTGCCTTTGACCAAGATATCGTCAGTCACTTGGGTGATATCAGTATGACCGCAAAACGCCATACTCACATCACATTCCTTGTAAATAAGCTCCAAAGCCCGGCGCACGCCATCCTCGCCATAAGCACCGAGTCCGTACAAAAACGCACGCCCGATCATCGTACCGTTAGCGCCTAGTGCCATAGCTTTGAGGACATCTTGCCCCGAGCGAATCCCACTATCAAGCCAAATCTCAATCTCACTACTTTCTGCACGTACCGCTTGCACGATATCGCTTAGGGCAGCGATTGAGGAGGGCGCGCCGTCCAATTGCCGACCGCCATGATTGGAGACGACTAATGCATCAGCGCCACTACGAGCGGCGAGTATCGCATCCTCAGGCTCCATGATGCCTTTGATGATAATTTTACCGCCCCATTCATCTTTGATACGAGCCACATCATCCCAGCTCAGCGCCGGATCGAACTGCTCTGCTGTCCATGCGGACAAGGAGGAGATATCCTCGACATCTTGAGCATGACCGACGATATTACCAAAGCTGCGTCTTTTGGTACCAAGCATATTGAGGCACCACTGCGGCTTGGTCATAAGGTTAAGGATATTAGCCAGCGTCGGTTTGGGCGGCGCAGAGAGACCGTTTTTGATGTCTTTGTGGCGTTGACCGAGCACTTGTAAGTCAGCGGTCAAGATCAGCGCTGAGCAATTGGCTTCTTTGGCACGGCGAATCAGATTGCTCATAAAAGCTTTGTCACGCATGACATACAGCTGAAACCAAAAGGGCGCACTGGTATGACTCGCCACATCCTCAATAGAGCAAATGCTCATCGTCGATAAAGAAAATGGCACGCCAAACTTTTCAGCGGCGCGCGCCGCATGAATCTCACCATCTGCCCACATCATCCCCGTAAAGCCAGTGGGTGCAATAGCAACAGGCATATTCACAGACTCACCAATCATTTTGGTCGCAAGCGAGCGCCCTTCCATATTAACCAGTACGCGCTGACGCAATTTGATACGGTCAAAGTCGCTTTCATTGTTACGATAAGTAGTCTCGGTCCATGAGCCAGAATCGACATAATCGTAGAACATGCGCGGAATTTTGCGCGCCGCCACTTGGCGCAAGTCTTCAATCTCAGTGATTCTATTTAATTTTGGGCTTAGATCTTTCATAGGGTTCTCGCTGATGATTACTCAGACAGTAATTGCTGTAAATCCATGACTGAAAACGGATAGTTAAGACGCCGCGTAGATGTCAATAGTACAGGAATAGTGGTAGCAAATTGCATCATTAGCGCCTCATCAAAATCGCTAATGTCGACATCGAGGCAATCAATAGGCTGCACCATTTGAAAGCGCGTTATCAAAGCTTTGGCATCTTCACATAAATGGCAGTGAGAGGTACCTAATAACCACCAAGCCTCACTATGATTAGCATCAGACAAATGTGGCAGCGCTGTCATGATAGAAGCACGTAGCTCTACCACTGATGATTTTGTTTCACTAAGCTGATAGCTATTAGGCTCATTCGTCATCTGTGTACTCATATACGTACTCTTACTTTAACTATGCAATACTTTTAACTATTCAATACTTTTAACTATCCAATATTCGGTCTTAAAATTTTAAAACCACAGCTTAATGCTTGCTATATGATAAAGAAATCAGAGCAATAATGACAGCGATTGCCCAATTAGGTAAGATAGCTTGCAATTCACCAAAGTTATTTTTAATTTATTATTTGGATACATAGCGCATGACAAGTTTTGGCAAAGTTATCAAAAAAATACTATTGGCCTTTATGTTGCTGGTAGTGGCTTTTCATGTGTTGGTTGCAGGCTTGCTATTGATATGGAAGACTCAGCCCATCAATAACAGTATGTTTATGCTCACACATCGCTTGACAGGCGGTGAGGTCACGCAAACTTGGGTGGAGTATGACAATATCGCCAAATCAGCCAAGCAAGCGGCTATCGTTAGTGAAGATTCAAAGTTCACTCAGCACAATGGCTTTGATCTTGAAGGCATTGAGGTGGCAATGAAAAAGAATGAAGCCTCTGGCAAAGCGTCCGCTGGCGGCTCAACAATTACCCAGCAGCTTGCCAAAAATCTATTTTTGACCTCTCATCGCTCTTACATTCGTAAAGGCGAGGAGGCAATTATTACCGTTATGATAGAGACTATCTGGGACAAACAGCGCATTTTGACCGCTTATCTTAATGTCGCCGAATTTGGCAACGGCATTTACGGTATAGAGGAGGCCGCGCAACATTACTTTGACAAATCCGCGGACAATCTTAACCGAGATGAGTCCGCACTGCTTATCGGTATGCTCACCAATCCCAAATACTATCAGGATAATAAAGGCGATAGACGCCTGCGCAACAAGCAGCGCATTATCAAAAAACGTATGAAAAACGCGGCTTTACCACAAGCGGCTTAATGGCTGATAACCAAAAATGTTCAGTGATCAAAATAAAAATAAAGGATGACATCATGAGTACTGCCAATAGCGATGCAATGGACAATAGAGCACTGGATGAGCATAGTCTCACATCGGATAAAGCGGTGACGCAAACGGCTTTGACCGAGATAGCTTGGCAGCGCTCTGAAGATGGTAGCTATTCGCCCAGCAGCTATATCAACCGTGATTTGTCCTTGTTACAGTTTCATCTGCGGGTACTCGCGCAAGCCGCCAATCCGCGTCATCCACTGCTCGAGCGTTTATTCTTTTTGATTATCTTTTCATCGAATATGGATGAGTTCTTTGAGATTCGCGTTGCAGGCATTATGCAAAAGCTTAATTTAGGCAACGTCGTTACAAGCCCACACGGTATGCGCCCAAGCGAGGTGCTAGGTGAGATATCCGCAGTTGCGCACAATGCTATCGATGAGCAGTACCGCATACTAAACGAAGATATCTTGCCCGCTCTTGCCCTTGAGGACATCCGCTACCTCAAACGCGATGAGCTTAACCCTGAACAATCAGCATGGATGAAGCGCTACTTTACTGAGCAAGTCTCACCTGTACTTACGCCGATTAGCATTGATCCTGCCCATCCGTTTCCGCGCCTCGTGAATAAGAGTTTAAACTTCATTGCAACGCTAGAGGGCAAGGACGCTTTTGGTCGTGATATCAATTTAGCGATTGTCCCTGCGCCGCGCAGTTTGCCGCGGGTGATTCGTCTACCTGATGAGCTCACAGGCGGCAAAGAGCACCACGTCATGCTCTCCGCGGTCATTCATGAGCACGTCGGCGAGCTGTTCCCTGGGATGAATGTCACCGGCTGCCATCAGTTTAGGCTGACGCGCAACGCCGATTTGGACTTAGCAGACGATGTTGATGATATCGCCAAAGCCTTAGAGGGCGAGCTTGAAAATCGCCGTTTTGGGGATAAAGTGCGCCTAGAGGTCACAACCGACTGCCCAACACCGATTAGCGATTATTTGCTCAATGAGTTTGAGCTGCATGATAACCAGCTCTACCGCGTTAATGGCCCTGTGAACCTTACGCGCTTACTTTTTGATTTTAATATTCCAAAGCTGCGTTATCAGCCCTTTACTCATATTATGCCCAAACCCTTTCGCCGCGAGGTAGATAAACTCGACAAGGCGACTAGTATGTTTGCCGCTATGCGTAAGCGTGATGTGCTCGTACATCATCCTTTTCATTCGTTCGCGCCTATTATCAATCTGCTGTGGCAAGCCGCTAGCGACCCCAAAGTGTTAGCGATTAAACAAACGCTTTACCGCTCAGGCACCAATTCTGAGATCGTCAAAGCGCTCGCCGCCGCTGCTCGTAATGGTAAAGAAGTGACTGCCGTTATCGAGCTACGCGCGCGCTTTGATGAGGCTTCTAACATCGCCGTTGCTAACTTCTTGCAAGAGGCGGGCGCGGTTGTGGTCTATGGCATCGTGGGCTACAAGACTCATGCCAAGCTTATGCTCATTGTGCGCCGTGAGGATGAGCGCATCCGTCGTTATGTGCATCTAGGGACGGGTAATTATCATGCGGCCAATGCCAAAGTATATACCGACTACGGACTCTTTAGCGCCGACCCTGACATCTCAGAGGACGTGCACAAGATATTTCAAGAGCTCACTGGCATGGGTAAGCCTGCTAACCTCAAAAAGCTCCTTCATGCACCATTCACTTTGCATGACAAGCTTATAGAGTTTATTGATGCTGAGATTACGCAAGCAAAGGCAGGCAAGCGCGCGCATATCATTATCAAAGTCAATGCACTTACCGAGCGCCGCTTGATTGACAAGCTCTATGATGCCTCACAAGCTGGGGTAAAGATTGAGCTGATACTGCGCTCTATGTGCTGCTTACGTCCGCAGGTCAAAGGTTTATCTGAGAACATCACTGTACGCTCTGTTATCGGGCGCTTTTTGGAGCATACGCGCGTTTATTACTTTTATAATGGTGGTGATGAGCGCCTGTACTGCGCAAGCGCTGACTGGATGGATCGCAACTTATTTCATCGCGTTGAGGTCGCTTTTCCAATTGAAGACAAAAAACTATTCAAGCAGATTTTTGAGGATGGGCTACAAAACTACCTGCAAGACAACGTACAAGCATGGACGCTCAATGGCAGCGGACAATGGCACAAGGTCAAACGCACAGATAACGAGCCTTTGCATATTGCGCAGGATTATTTATTAAAGGTTATTAATCGTGTCGGGGAACCAGTCTAATGATGAATGATAAGAGTGCAGGTAGTAAGCGACTCAAATAGTTACAAACTTGCTAGTCGTATCACATTTATTCACATTTAGACACCTGAGCACACTGGTATGATAAAGCTTAATGTCTCTATACTAGCTTTTTACACTTAGATACTCTGTACATGTAAAGCTGCACATATAGAGCTAAGTTATACATTTAGACCTAAGCTAAATAACTTTAGAACACTTATATAAAGGCTTGAAACGTTTAATCTCTACCAATAGATTTAAAGTGATAACAACTAAAATTCAGGAGTTTTACCATGAGTAACAATGACACAAAGAGCAACAATGACCCAAAATCAGAAGTAACCGATGCGGCGCAAAATGTCGATGCTAAGCAGCTCGAAAAAAACCTTAACAACGATGACGAGCAAGCTACCGATAATGATGATAATCAAGCGCCCTTTATCGATGAGTCGTTACGCACAGATCAGTAATCACGGCTCGTTAGTGTCAGCCAAATCTGATTAATTATAGCGTGTATACAAGGAGTAAGTTATGACTATACATAAGGAAAATGAACAACCCAATAACGAAGAAAGAGTCCCTGTTGACGATCCTGTAGCCGCAAAAGTGCTTAATCCAAAGGATAGCTACGAAGGCCGCAAATACGATCCTGAAATAGATGGACCGGAGCAAGCCTCACAAGAAACCGATGAGGTATACTCAGATCCCCGCAAAGAAGAAAACTTACCAGCAGGTGGCAAAAACGTCGCTGACCTAAATGCTCATGATTTGAGTCAAAACAACAATATCTAATTGATGACAGGACTTCTGTAGTAAGCCTATTAAATAATAATAAAGGACATAACAATGAAGACTAACGATCCAGCCCTGAGCAAAACACGTATTGATAACACCAATAGAGAAAGCGGCACTGCTATCGTTAATGACGATGCTCATAACTTAGCTTCAGACAACCACGAAAAGATCGAAGACAATACGACTGTTAACAAAGGCACTGACACTTTTGAAGATAACATAGTCGACAGCGAGCACGTCAAAGATGGTGATAATCCAGCGCGTCAACCTGATCGCCGCGATCAAGAAGGCAGCACGGCTTTTGATGAAAACATCAATGAAGATACGGTAGGAAGTGAAGCGCCGCAAAGTGATGAGATTACCGATCGCAATCGCTACGCGAATGTAAATAATGCGCAAACTCGTACATTAACGCCTGACGAAAAAGACTAGTCGCGATTGTGTATAAAATAAAAGGTACAATGTACAAAGGTATAGAGCGCAAAAGCACAGATAACGATAGTAAAGGAGTAGGGCATGAGTACGCCAAAAGACATGCATGATGATACCAATTACAAGCTAAAAGATTCTGATGACAATGAAGGTATCGTGCAAGACGACGCACTACAAAAAGCGAATCCAGCAGCTGCTGAGCGCGCGACGGATGATCATGATCCGCATCATATTGCCAAAGACAATAAGCAATACGATACTGACGTTACTGAGTCTAAAAGGTAAGTATCAGTTAGCATAAAATAAAAAAGCAGTGCCTAACAAATGCAGTGACTAACAATAGTCGCTGCTTTTGTTATTATTAAAAGACATCAATTTTTATTAAAAGACATCGATTATAAGCAAGCTAAATAGGTACGCCGCTATGAAAGCGTAGTTCATCGTCAGGCGTAGATATCAGCTCGCTCTCAATAGCTTTAAAAAAATCAACACGCTCGTTGATACAAGTATCAGACAACGACTGCGCCAATGCTAGATAATCCTCAAAATGACGACTCTCAGATTTTAGCAAGTAACGATAGTACTTACTAAGGCGCGCATCATCTATCACATGGCTGAGCGCTGCAAAACGCTCACAGGAGCGTGCTTCGATAAACGCCCCTATGATCAGCACGTCTATCATCGCGGCAGGCTCATAAGTACGTTTATGCTTTAACATGCCTTTGGCATAACGACCTGCACCCAAGTGCATCCAGTCTTGTCCGCGCTCTTTCATGATACCTAGTACTTGCTCGTAATGCAGCATCTCCTCGCGTATGAGTTGTGCCAGTTTGCACTGCAAATCATGGGCAAACTCATAGCGAAAGATAAGGTTCATCGCTGTTCCCGCTGCCTTTTTTTCGCAGTTGGCATGATCTTGAATAATTAGAGGTATATTATTCATTGCTGCATCAATCCAAGCTTGCGAAGTACGCGCGCCTAAAAACTTGTAGACCGCGCTCATATCAACTTTGGCAGGGGGTCGTAGTTGCTGGCCATCCTCGTCTTGTACTCTACTATCATCGCTGTCGTCCGCAAAAAAGACTGATGAAGTATTATTGGTCTGTGTTATCTCTAAGTGTTCAACATTCATAATCTGGTAGCTATCCATAAAGTATTAAATTTCATCACTGTGCACCGATTATATCAAGTCAGCTGCTATTGAGGCATGGCTTTGAGACTAAATAACTATTGAAATGATTACTTACAGTTTAACTTTACTCCTTAGTCGTCTACTCGATATGCAACACATAAGTTATCAAAGCCTGATGGAGCATAGGGTATCACTACAGAGCAATGTCAACATTTAGCCACAAAATAGCATATCCTTGTTAATTTTTTGATTTGATAGTAGGATAATATTTTGCGGTGTAGTTACAATCAAACATCAATCCCAAGACTAAATCATCAAGCGCCAAATACTTTGATGCCAAATACTCTTAAGCCATGTGTTTTTGAGTATTTATATGTCATCTACATTTAACAAAAACCTGATAGTCATAACTATTACCAAATCATAAGGACATCTGTATGAGTCAGTATTCTCAAACCAATCGTATCCAAAAAGGAATTCTTGCCATTGACCAAACCTTGTACGACTTTATTGAAAATGAAGTCCTACCCAAAGTTGGTTTTGACTCAGACAGCTATTGGTCAGGGTTTGAGAAGGTTATCAAAGAATTTACGCCGCGTAATAAGGCACTGCTTGCCACTCGTGATGAGATGCAAAAGCAGATCGATCAGTGGCATCTACAACATCCTACCAAAAACGGCGAAATCGATACCGCAGCTTATAAGCAGTTTTTGCAAGAGATCGGTTATTTGTTGCCAGAAGGTGAGGACTTCAAAGTCAGCACGCAAAATGTCGATGACGAGATTGCACATATCGCAGGCCCGCAGTTGGTAGTACCTGTACGTAACGCTCGTTATGCATTGAACGCCACTAACGCGCGCTGGGGCAGCTTGTACGACGCCCTATATGGCACAGATGTGATTAGCGATGAAAACGGTCAAGAAGCCACTGGCGGCTACAACCCAACTCGCGGCGCAGCCGTTGTCGCTTATGCCAAAAATTTCTTGGATGAGAACTTCGCTTTGGCCTCAGGGTCATACCGTGATGCAACAGGCTTTAAAGTTGTAGATGGCGCGCTTGAGATTGTACAAGGCGAGAGCAGCACCAAGCTACAAGATGCGAATAAGTTCGTAGGCTACGTCGGTGATGCCAATAGCCCAACAGGAGTATTGCTCAAGAACAACGGCCTACATGCCGAGATTCAAATTGATAGCGCTCATCCAGTGGGTAAAGATGACCCTGCTGGTATCAAAGACGTCTTGTTAGAGTCTGCTATTACTGCGATTCAAGATTGTGAAGATTCTATCGCTGCTGTGGACGCCGAAGAAAAAGTCGAAGTTTATCGCAATTGGCTAGGTCTTATGAACGGCGATCTGCAAGAGACCTTTGAGAAGGGCGGCAAGACGCGTACGCGTAAGCAAAACCCAGACCGCGAATATACGACGCCAGATGGCGGTAAGCTGATTTTGCCCGGCCGCTCGTTACTGCTTATCCGTAACGTCGGTCATTTGATGCAAAACCCAGCCATCTTAGTTGATTTGGGTGACGGGCAAGAACAAATCTTTGAAGGGCTTATGGATGGCTTGATCACCCCGTTATTAACTCTAAATGACCTAAAAGGCAAAAGCGAGCTATCCAACTCACGCAAAGGCTCTATGTACATCGTTAAGCCAAAAATGCATGGTCCTGATGAAGTCAAAATGGCAAACGACTTGTTCAATGCGTCAGAGGACTTATTAGGTCTTGAGCGTAATACGCTCAAAATTGGCATTATGGATGAAGAGCGCCGCATGACAGTCAATCTAAAAGAAGCGATTCGTCAAGCTAAAGAGCGCGTGATCTTCATCAATACAGGCTTCTTGGATCGTACAGGTGATGAGATGCATACTAGTATGAATGCTGGCGCGTTCGTACCTAAAGGGGATATGAAGTCGCAAGCTTGGCAGCCAGCCTACGAGCAGTGGAACGTTGATATTGGCCTTGAAGTTGGCTTGCAAGGTCATGCACAAATCGGTAAAGGCATGTGGGCGAAGCCTGATGAGATGAAGGAGATGATGGAGACCAAGGCGGCGCATCCAAAATCAGGTGCTAGTACCGCTTGGGTACCCTCACCAACGGGCGCGACTTTGCATGCTATGCACTATCATCAAGTCAACGTTGCGGACGTACAAGACGAGCTAAAATCGCGCACGCGCGCCAGCCTCGATGATATCTTGACCATACCGCTCGCTGCTAATACTGATTGGAGCGATGAAGAGATACAAAACGAGCTTGATAACAACGCTCAAGGTATCTTAGGTTACGTCGTACGCTGGGTTAACCAAGGCGTTGGCTGCTCAAAAGTGCCAGATATCAATGATGTGGGTCTCATGGAGGATCGCGCAACACTGCGTATTTCAAGTCAGCATATTGCCAACTGGCTCCATCATGACGTGGTGAGTGATGAGCAGGTCATGGAAACCATGAAGCGTATGGCAAAAGTCGTCGATGAGCAAAACGCTGATGACAATAGCTACCAGCCTATGGCAAATAATTTTGAGCACTCCTACGCCTTTAAGGCAGCTTGTGATCTTGTATTCAAGGGTCGCGAGCAACCAAGCGGTTATACTGAGCCTCTATTGCATCAAGCTCGCCTAGATCTAAAGGCTAATTTTTAAAAGTAAATAATTAACCTGCCTGCAAGCTCGTTAAGAACAGCGTCATCTATCTTAGGATAGGTGGCGTTTTTTTGTAGGTAAAAATTTATTTATTAATGAATCCGGTTTTCTCGATAATAGTTATAGGTATTAAATAAAATGTAATAATATTTTTTCGGTTTACGAATGTTGTCTAAGGCAAGTAAAACGCTGTCTCTAGAGAATATTTGACACACAGTAGAAACAATTAGCTCAAAAAAATGTTGCAAATTATGTCAGAGTTGTTATGCTTATAGCCGAAGTATGAGTTTGGTAACGGATGTTACACATTGAAGTGTTAAAAGCCAAATTTTACATAAGGGTTACATGTAAGCATACGATTCTTTAAGTAATGGTTTTTACCTGATAGTGATAGACATACCACACTTTTTTGAACAGATTCCGGTCGTCAGTTACATATTTTATATTTTGAGGATTTGTGACGATACCATTACGGGCACCAGCTAATGATAGCCAGCCTACTACTAAAATTGTAAGTGGAGATTCCCATGAAAAAACTACTTTTAGCTACAGCAGTTGCTGCTCTATCTGTATCAGCGGCGCAAGCTGCTCCAACCGTCTACGGTAAAATATTCATTACTACTGACTATGT
>NZ_JBQQFC010000043.1:0-13633 GCF_052258445.1 Psychrobacter sp. T6-1 | reverse complement strand
CGCGGACATCTCACCGCCATAGACAGCGCCTGACTCTCGCATCACCTGCTTGATAAAAGAGTGTCCTGATTTACTGATAACTGCCTGACCGCCATGAGCGTCGATAACCGCTTCGGTGTTGTATATCACCCGAGGGTCGTAGACGATAGATTCGTTGGCATACTTATTCAAAAACGCTTGAGCAAGCATACCAACGACGTAACTACCATCGATAAACTCGCCGTATTCATCGAATAAAAAACAGCGATCAAAATCGCCGTCAAAAGCAATACCTAGATCAGCTTTGTTGTCTAAAACTGCCGCTTTGGTAGCCACTCGATTGACCTCAATCATAGGATTGGGGATACCATTAGGAAAACTACCATCAGGGGTGTGATGTAGCTTGATTACCTCAATTGGCGCGCCAGCCGTCTTAAGTTTATGGACTAATAAATCAACAACGGGGCCTGCGCTACCATTGCCTGAATTAATCACAAGCTTCAAGGGTTTAAGTATATCGATATCAATAAAATCGATGACATGATTGATATAAGCGCTTTTGTCTGTCAATAACTGTATTTGTCCCGCTGCATGCGTTGGGGTAAAGTCGCCAGACTCAGCTAACGCTTGAATCTCAGCTAAACCATCGTCACTGCTGATTGGTTTTGAGTGCTCTTTGACCAGTTTAAGTCCATTGTAATTAATTGGATTGTGGCTGGCAGTGACTTCAATGCCGCCCATCGCTTGATAGTGACTGGTCGCAAAATATACCTCTTCGGTGCCGCTCATGCCTAAATCGATAACATCGACGCCTGCATCTATAACCCCTTTGATAGTCGCCTGTTTAAGGGTTTCACTTGAGTGGCGAATGTCGCTACCGATGACGATAGCCGTTTGCAAGCCCTCCTTATTCTCACTCTTATCGGTAGCCTTAAAACGCGCTGATAAAATCTGCGCAAAGGCGCGCCCGATACGATAGGCAATGTCTTCATCCAAACTTACGCCCAGCTCACCGCGAATATCATAGGCTTTAAAGGAGCTGATAGTTATAGGTTCAAATGAGGGGGCAGGTTGATAGTTCGCTGAGGCAGACATAAAAGGGACGTTCCTTGCGTTTAAAATAGTATCGTTAATTGTAGCAGTAGTATGACTATAAGCGTCTACTTATTCAATGCTACACTAAGCGATAAATCAAACTCGTTCAAGCAAGCAATAAATCTAATAATCTAATGAGAGCAGGTGATGACAGTACTTAATAACAACGCAGCCACAAGTAAAACGCCAAAAACCATCATAACGCCCAAGCCAGCATTAGGCGTACCAGAAGCAACAGGTGAGCTTGAGGATTTATTGGCGCTTATGGCACGCTTGCGCAGTGATTGTCCTTGGGATCAAAAACAGACTAATCATAGCCTAATCCCTTACGCCATCGAAGAAGCCTATGAGCTTGGCGCGGCGGTACAGACTGACGATGACGAAGATATCAAAAGTGAGCTGGGTGATGTGCTATTACAAGTGGTCTTTCATTGTCAGCTTTATGCTGAGCAAGGGCGTTTCGACATTAGTGACGTAATAGCGACTCTACAACAAAAACTGATTCGTCGCCATCCACATGTGTTTGAGGCTGAGAGTCTCAAAGATGAGACGGCCGTAAAAGCGCGCTGGGATGAGATCAAAGTTGTGGAACGACAAGCTGATGAAGCAAGGGGTAAACCAAGACGCCGGTTAGATGCTATCAAAGCAGGGAGTGCTCTGATGCAAGCGCAAGAGGTGCAAAGTCAAGCCTCAAAATTAGGCTTTGATTGGGACGGAGTGGACGGCGCATTTGATAAGCTTGAGGAGGAGATCAATGAGCTTAAGAGTGAAGTGAGTAATCAAACAGACGCTGATATCCAAACCAATATCGCTGCTATCGAAAAGGAGCTGGGCGATTGTATATTTGGACTGGTCAACGTCGCGCGTAAGTTAGGTCTTGACGCAGAAGCGGCTACGCTCACCTGCGTGCATAAATTTAAATCACGCTTTGGCTATATCGAAACACAACTAGAGCAGGCAGGTAAGCGCTTTGAGGAGAGTGACATACAGGAGATGGATGCACTATGGGAGGCCGCCAAACAGCATGAGCGCCGTTAATAAATATGCAACTTACAACAGTAGCCTTATGTTTTGTCTATTGTTAATAGGCTGTATTATCAGTGCTTTGCCAGCCCAAGTCCATGCAGCGCCTTGTTTCGATGATCCTGCAAGTGCTTATCAGTATTTGTTGGCACAAGAAAAATCAGCAGTGCAAGCACGAGAGCAAAAAAGGGTGAATATCAATCGTGCGAGCGAGGGTGAGTTGACCTCGCTAAACGGTATCGGCAGTAGTAAAGCGCAAGCGATCATCTTGTACCGCGAGATGTTCGGCGACTTTAAATCAGTTGATGAGCTACAAAAAGTCAAAGGCATAGGCGCAAAAACGATTGAAAAGAATCGCTCTCGCTTACAGATAAGCGAATAAGACGCTTGATATCATGGCACCTAGCCCGCATACACTTTGCGTACGACGCTTTAGCACAGCAAAAGTGACAAATTAGCACTTAAGGGATAACCATAACATACCCAGCTTGCACAAAATTTGTTAAACTAGCGAGTACATCCGCCTGATGAACACTGTGTTCGTTAGGGGTGATCGAGAACACCGTTGAGGAGTAGATGCATGGCAGAGCGCGCCGCCAAGCAGTTAGAACTAAATAAATCTGAATTACCCAATTCCATTACCGAAGTTATTGCCACTTTGTCCCGATCTGGGTTTGATGCCTATATCGTCGGTGGCGGCGTGCGCGATACCTTGTTAGGCCTACGTCCAAAAGACTTTGATGCGGTCACTGATGCCAAGCCTCATGAGATCAAAGACGTCTTTGGCAAGCGCTGCCGCATTATCGGTCGCCGTTTTCAGCTGGCGCATGTTTACTCTGGACGCGAGCTCATTGAAGTCGCTACTTTTCGCGGTCCGCCCACCAGTGATGCTAACACCAACCAAGATGGTATGATCCTGCGTGACAATGTTTGGGGCGATATTAAGCAAGACTTCTCGCGTCGTGATTTTTCTATTAATGCGCTTTATTATCAACCGCTAAAAGGCGTGGTACATGACTTTTGCGGAGCGCTTGATGATATAGACAATAAGGTAATTCGCCTGTTAGGTCATGCTCCGGTGCGTATCGAAGAAGATCCTGTACGTCTGCTGCGCGCGCTACGTTTTAAGGCCAAGTTAGGTTTTGAGTTTGATGACGAGTTAGCAGGGCAATTTCACGAGAGTAATTGGGCTCTACTGGAACAAATATCGCCCCATCGCCTCTATGATGAAACGCAAAAGATGTTTACTGGTGGCTACCTAGTACCGCTGCTACCGCTCTTGTTTGAGTCAGGTGCAATCGATAGCTTGATGATATATCCACCCGCTGAACCAAGTCCACTGGTCAAACAAGTGGCTATTAATACCGATAAGCGTATCGCAGCGGGCAAGAGTATCAATCCGGCGTTCTTTTATGCGGCGCTATTGTGGGAGAACTACCTACATCAGTTAGAAAAAGCCAAAAACCGTAATATGCCTTTTGCCGATGCACAGATGCATGCAGCAGGTAAAGTGATCGATCGTCAACGCATCAAAACGGCGATTCCTAAGTTTGCCGAGCAGTTTATCCGCGATATTTGGCTATTGCAGCCCAAACTTGCTGCGCCGCGTACCAAGCAAATTGTACAACTGTCCGAGCATCCGCGTTTTCGCGCAGGCTTTGACTTTTTATTGTTGCGTGAGCAGTGCGGTGATAGCGATCATCCTTTATCTGAGTCTACTAACGGCATGGGCGAGTGGTGGCAGACGTATCAGACCTTGTCTGAAAAAGAGCAGGCTCAAGCGATCGATGATTTTGATGACAGTATTCGCCGAGGATCGTACAAACAAAATCAGCGCTCGCGCGGTCGTAATCGTCAAAAGCAAAATGATTTGCAAGAACAAAGTCATTCTAATAAGCACAATGATACTGATCACAACCAAGACAAAGCTAAGCCACAAGAGACTGCGCCGCCTATGAATGATGATTCAAATGTACCCACTCGCCGCCGCCGTCGCCGCGATGATACTCAGTCTTTATCTACAGAGCTACAAACGTCCTCTACTAAACCGAAACAAGCTCTCAATGGCAAGCAGCTGGCAAAACAAGACCGTAAAGAGCTTGCATTACTAAAGCAGTTGTCATTAGCCAGTAGTGAAAATAAGCGTGCTAAATCTAAATCTCAGCCAGAGCCGCTATTGGTAATAGAGCATGAAAAGGTAGTGCCGCCACTACAAAAACAGCTGGAGGTGGATAAATCGGCTAAACCTAAATCTCGCCAAGTCTCGGCTAAAAATAAAGCATCTGTTGCTGATACTGAGTCGGTTGATATAAAGTCGGTTGATAAGAAGTCAGCTAGGGATAAAGAAACGAAGAGTAAGCCGTCTGATATTGCTCTTGAGAATAAGCAGGCGTCAAAGGCTAGCAAAGAGAGCAAGCAGTTGCCTGCACAAACGCCGCAGCTGGTTACGGCAAATAACGAGCCGATACCGCACAAGCGCCGCCGCCGTCAGCCTAGTACTACCTTCTCAGACGTTTTGAGCAAGTCTGATACCCTGCCTACTCCAAAGGTGGCAAGTCGCGATAAGAATAAAGATACGTTGACTGACAAAGCACAAACGACTAACAAAGAAGCTAGTAAACGAGAAGCTAAAACGACTAAAAGTAAAAAATTGGCTACGCCAAATCAGAGCAATACAATCAGTAGTCAAGGACCTGTGCCCGCAAAACGTCGTCGCCGTCAGCCTAGTACTATCAGCACTGACAGTGTTTAAACTAATATAGTGTTTAAAATAAAATGGCAAAGATAACAGATGATAAGTGGGTAACCGCTTATGTTGGTTTAGGAAGCAACCTAACCAACGAGCTGGGTACGCCAATGGAGCACTTGCAGTTCGCTATTAAAAGTTTGCTTGCAGCAGATCAGATAAAAGAGGTACAAGTGTCCTCATTTTATCTATCAGCGCCAATGGGGCCACAAGATCAGCCAGACTTCGTTAACGCAGTCGCAGGCTTTGAGACGAGCCTACCCCCGTTTGAACTACTAGCATTTTGTCAAGGGTTAGAAAACAACGCTAAGCGCGCGCGATTGCGTCACTGGGGCGAGCGCAGTTTAGATGTTGACATCTTGTTGTATGGTAATGCGCTGTTAGCAGAGCCGACTTTGATAATACCGCATGCAGGTTTGTATGAGCGCAACTTTGTTTTGATACCTTTGCTTGAGCTTAAGCCAACCCTCAAAGTTGCAGGCGTACCACTTATCAATTGTGCATCCAGTACAGACTGGACAGGGTTAAAGAAGTTAGGTGACAATTAGACAAGTCTATTGTTACTGATAGTGGGTTCAACATAAAAACGATACAACGGGACTGGAATGCTTTTTTTAAAACATAGGTTGCGCAGCATCGAGCAGCGTAGACACAGCACGCCAGTAAAATTTATACCAGTTCCGCGTTTAAATATAATGTATCTGTTTTATTTAGAATCGACTATATCAAAACTATTTATTGCCAAGTTATCGAGAAATGTATGACCACTTTATCTACGCTAAAAAATCTCAAAAAAGACGGGACTAAATTTACTTGCCTGACCTGCTATGATGCCATGTTTGCGCGCATGATGAACAAAGCAGAGATTGACACGATATTGATCGGGGATAGCCTAGGTATGGTGGTTCAAGGTCATGACTCTACGCTACCTGTCAGCGTCGACGATATGGCTTATCACACTGCTAATGTCGCGCGTAGCAATGACAAAGCACTGATTCTGGCTGATTTGCCGTTTATGAGTTACGCCACTTTGCCAGAAGCAATTGCCAATAGCCGCAAGCTTATGCAAGCGGGCGCCCATGTCATCAAGATAGAAGGCGGCAGCGAGCTGTGTGAGCTTGTGACTACCTTAGCGCAGGCAGGTACGCCTACTTGTGTACATCTTGGTCTGACCCCGCAGTCGGTCAATGTCTTTGGAGGTTATAAGATTCAAGGACGTGGTGATGCTGCCGCTGACAAATTGCTTAATGATGCCAAAGCTTTGGTAGAAGCAGGGGCGGCGATTATCTTATTAGAATGCGTGCCCGCTGATTTGGCAAAATCTATTACGCAAGCTATTGATGTGCCTGTGATTGGGATAGGCGCAGGCGCGGATACCGACGGTCAAGTGCTGGTCATGCACGATATGCTAGGTATGGTACATGGGCGAGTGCCGCGCTTTGTTCATGACTTTTTGACCGATGAGCGCAATACACAGCACAGTATCGAAGGCGCCTTTGCCTTATACCAGCAGTCGGTCCGCGAAGGTAGTTTCCCAAAACAGCAGCATCAGTTTGATTAGCTGAGTATCTTTTATAACTAGAGCTATTTATGCCTACTATCTACCACCGTATTTCAGATTTGCGCTCAGCCTTAGCGTCCAGCCGATGCAAGTTAGATAAGCCAAAGCGCATTGCATTAGTGCCGACGATGGGCAACTTGCATGAGGGGCATTTGGAGCTGGTCAGTATCGCAAAACAGCAAGCTGATATCGTTGTTGTTAGTGTCTTTGTCAATCCTACCCAATTTGGTATTGGTGAAGATTTTGACAGTTATCCGCGCACTTTGGACGAAGATGTCAGTAAGTTGACCACCGTTCACGCTGATTATGTCTTTGCACCTAGTATTGATGAGATGTATCCTGTACTGCCGCCGCCAACTCTAGTGCTTGCAGGTGCTATCACAGATCAATTATGTGGTCAGTCGCGTCCTGGGCATTTTGATGGCGTTGGTATTGTGGTCTCAAAATTGTTTAACATTGTACAACCCGATGTAGCTGTATTTGGACAAAAAGACTATCAGCAATTAGCAATTATTAAGCAGCTAGTACGTGACTTAAGCTACCCTATTGAGATTATAGGAGCCCCTATTGTCCGCGCTACCGATGGCTTAGCACTATCATCGCGCAATCAATACTTAACGGGTATAGAGCGAAAGATTGCCCCGTTATTACATCAAGAGCTACAGCAACTGGCTAAGCAGCTATCTGGTACTTATGATAATGATGAGCTAAATATGCTTATAAGTAATAGTCGGCAGCGACTAACTGATGCAGGTTTTGTTGTCGATTATTTAGAAGTCAAAACCGCGCAATTAGAGTCGATTACTGATAACGGATCTAATCTTAGTTCAGAGTCTGCTAATGCCATTATACTCGTCGCCGCGAAGCTAGGGCAGGCACGTCTATTAGATAATGAGCCGTTCACTTTTAAGTAGATAGTGCTGCAATACCCAAAAAATTTGATAAATGAATAGACAAAGGTAATTGATCATGGATACGGATAATAAAGACGATAATCTAGATCAAACCTCGTTGTCTGATACAACGGTTATATCTGAGATCACAAAAGAAGAAGTCGTGAGTATCTTAGTAGTTTCTGGTCGTTCAGGATCAGGCAAGACCTCCGTGCTTAACATTTTGGAGGACTTGGGATATTACTCTATCGATAATTTGCCCTTGTCTTTAGTCCCTCAAGCGGCGCAAAGGCTCGTCGGAGATAGTGGTATAAAGCGCTTAGCGCTTGGCGTTGATATTCGTACGCCGCGCGCAGATTTATCAAATTTTTCTACTATACACGACACTCTTAAGCAGACTTACGGTGAGCAAGCGGTTCAGGTGGTGTATGTAACCGCGCAAGATAGCACCTTGGTCGCGCGTTTTAATGCCACGCGCCGCGTACATCCATTGATGACCAAAGACACGCTGAGTACTGAGCATAGTACTAACAATTTACCTGCAGCTATAAAAAAAGAGAGCGATTTGCTCCAGCCTATCTTTAAGCGCGCGGATATGAAAATTGATACTAGCATGCTAAATATTCATCAACTAAAAGAGCGTTTGCGCGATTACGTTGGCGTTGACAACAAAATCGTTATCAACCTGCTATCCTTTGGCTTTAAGTACGGCAATCCTATTGATGCCGATTTTGTATTTGATGTGCGCATACTTCCAAACCCGCATTGGAACCCTAAGTTACGTACGGCAACTGGGTTAGATCGCAAGGTTAAGGAGTTCTTTGCTGACTATCCAGAAGTGGACGAGATGGCAGAGGATATCAGGACGTTTTTGGAGCGCTGGTTACCTAATTTTTTACATAATAATCGTCATACGGTCACTGTTGCTATCGGCTGCACAGGTGGCAAACATCGCTCAGTCTTTATCACTCAGCAACTACAAGACAGATTGGCAGCAAACTTGCCTACAGATTTGACAGTGGCAACTAAGCATCGCGAAAAGCATATGTGGTAGCTGCCTCTTATTTATTTTTTATTATTATATGGATAGTACTATGGTTGACTGGTCAGAACAGGACATGCGCGTCTCGCGTACTGAGCTTAAAAAAGCGCATGAGCGCTTGCAGGCTTTATCGATACCCTTGTCAAATCTATCAAAAAAACAGCTCAAACAATTACCTGCCAGTGACTACTTTATGGCAGAGCTGATGGCGCTCACTGATATTACCAGCGCCAATGCTCGCAATCGCCAAACCAAACGCGTGGGCAAACTGATTGGTGAAGAAGATCGTCATACTTTAATCAAAGCATTATTCGACGCTTACTTTCCAAACGAGCAAGTTGCCAAGATCGAGAGCTGGTATGGTAGGCTTAATATTAATGATGAAGGCACATTAAAGCAATTTACTAAACAGTATAAAGCGTCTGAACATAATAGCCTGCACCAACTGCTATTATGGATTGAATATGCTAAGTACAAGCAAGACGATGAACTACTAGCTGAATCACAAGAAGATCTTGCAACCTATATTCGTGAAGTCACTATTTTGTCAGATCTAAAGTAGCTTGTCAGGCTTATGACAAATTAGAGAGTCTACTCATAAAATCGGTAAACACTAAATTCACAACGAAAAAGCCAATCTTTAAGGATTGGCTTTTTGCATTTAAATCTAAACAAGACTAAAAACTATTTTTTCTCAGCACGTACTTTATCAACGAGATAATCAACGACTTTAGGCACTTTAGCGCCTTCACCAGTCACGACATATTTACCTTGGACCACTACCGCTGGCACGCCTGATAATTGATAGCGCTTAGCGCCTGCTTGTGAGCGACCAATTTTGGTGCCGACGGCAAACGAGTTATAAAGACTATTAAATTTCTTTTTATCGACGCCTTTTGAAGCATACCAGTTGGCAAGGGAGGCCTGATCAAACAGCTTTTTACCGTCTTTATGAACGGCATCAAACAACGCGTCGTGGGTTTTGTTCTCAAATCCAAGTAACTGCGCAGCATAAAATCCGCGTGCGCTGGCTTCCCAAACAGGATTTAGCGCCGCTGGCGTCTTAAAAAAAGCCACATCTTTATCTTTAGTTTTTGCCCATTTTTCCATGTGCGGATTAAGCACATTACAGTGCGGACAACCATACCAAAAAAACTCACGGACGATGATTGCATCACCGCTAATATTTTCTGGATTATCAAGTACTCGGTAATCCTTGCCTGCTACATAATCAGCTGCCTGCGCGCCCATAGAGGCAAACCCAATAGCCATCGCCAAACCAGTCAGTGTCATGACACGTTTCATACGTTTTCCTTAAGGGATAAAGTCTTAAATACTTTGTAAAGTGAGAGACATAGTGTTAAGCGATGGTCGCTTAGCACCACATGCAATAACGTAAGCTATAATAGCTCAAAACGCCGCCTTTTGTGAACCGTATTCTTAACTAACCGTTGTAAAGCTGTGAGCTATTATTTAGCGACTCTTACTTAGCACTATAAAAACAAAATATTGTCGATATTGATAGCGATTTAAAAGAGTCGACAAAAAGCAAACTCGTCATGTTCTCAAGTTAACAATACCGCTTATAATAGCCCACGTATGTATCGACCTAAATAGACGCACTCATGATAATATTAGGTTATAAAATTTATGACAATACATATATCTAAGGAAAATCCTATGAGCTCAGCGCCGCATGCTGCTACTGATAATCAAACAACGACTAATACAAACACAATCAATGTAGATCCTAGCGAAGTTGAAAAGTTTAACAACTTAGCCGGCGAGTGGTGGAGTAACACAGGCGCCTTTGCAACTTTGCATGAAATTAACCCGCTACGTCTGAACTGGATAGAGGACAATGTCAAGAGTGGCTTTATAAGTGATGATACTGATAAAACATCTGATACAGGTCTGGCTGGCAAAACCGTATTAGACGTCGGCTGCGGCGGCGGTATTTTGTCTGAATCTATGGCGCGTCGCGGCGCTGACGTGACGGGTATCGATTTGGGCGATGAAAACCTCAAAGCAGCGGCGGTACATGCCAAGCAAAGCGGCCTTGAGAGTACTCTGCGGTATCAAAATATTCCTGTAGAGGAGCTGGCAAAAACGCACGCTGGGCAGTTCGATGTGGTGACTTGTATGGAGATGCTCGAGCACGTACCAGATCCAAGCTCTATTGTTACCGCCTGCTTTGAGCTATTGGCGCCAGGCGGGGTTAGCGTTTTATCTACCATTAACCGTAATCCTAAATCCTATCTGTTTGCTATTATTGGCGCAGAATACGTGCTGCGTCTGCTTGATCGCGGTACTCACGACTATGCCAAATTTATCACTCCAAGCGAGCTTGATAAGATGGCAATTAATGCTGGATTTACTCGTCAAGACATTATAGGTTTGCATTATAACCCGATAACCAAGCGCTATTGGCTGGCACAAAACGTTGACGTCAACTATATGATTGCAGTGCAAAAGCCGATGGTTTAAGCCTATGGCTAATGATGGTTAGCCATAGCAACTTGTATTTTAAATCTCAGCTTTTAGAAAAAAGCATTACCTCTATTAAACCTATCTACGAAAAGAGTGTGTAATTATGAGCAAATTTATAAAAGCAGTTTTATTTGATCTTGATGGCACCTTGATAGATACAGCCGCTGATTTTGTGCGTATTATCGGTAAAATGAGTCAACAGAATAACTGGCAAGCGCCGCCTGAAGCGCAAATTCGTGAGCAAGTCTCGGCAGGCGCTTCTGCTATGGTCAAGCTGATGCTACGCCATAATAATCAAGATCAAGTCACAGAAGAGGAGTTACTAGCCTTTCGTCAGCAGTTCTTAGATGATTATGAAGCGGACATTTGCGTCGATAGTCAGGTGTTTGATGGACTTGAATCTGTACTCACAACTTTAGAGCAAAAAGGCGTTCCTTGGGGCATTGTCACTAATAAACCGCGCTACCTAGCAGAGCAGCTACTACAAAAAATGGATTTGGACGAACGCTGCGCCGCCTTAGTTTGTCCCGAAGATGTCGCTCGCTCTAAACCTGATCCTGAACCTATGTACATGGCGTTAGAGAAACTTGCTATACCGCGCGGCGCAGCTGGCTGCGTACTGTATGTCGGCGATCATATACGCGATATCGATTCAGGTAACGCCGCTGGCATGCCAACTATTTTGGCAGGCTATGGCTATATTCCGCCTGAGGACCAAAAGACTTTGAAAAAGTGGGGCGCAGATTATATTGTCAACACGCCTGAGCAGCTAAGCAAGTTGCTATTGGCGTCAGGTACATTTGAGTATATTTAAAATTTTATTCTTTATTTAACCAGCTGTGAGTATAAGCATGACCGATAAGAGCACCCAGTCAGCAACCCAAAATAAAACTACGCCTTCGTTAAACCATGATGATATTCGAAACTTCAATGCGCAAGAGGACTGCTTGGCAGGCAAACGTATATTGGTAACTGGCGCAGGCGCTGGTATTGGCCGCGTTGCCGCTTTGACTTACGCGCGTTATGGGGCAACGGTATTATTACTGGGTCGTACCAGTAGTAAATTAGAAGCGGTCTACGATGAGATCGAGGGCGCAGGTGGTAAGCAGCCTGCTATATTGCCAATGGATCTAGAAAAGGCTGACTACAATGAGATGCGCAATCTGGCATTGTTAATCGAAAACGAGTTTGGTCAGCTGGACGGTGTTTTACACAACGCCGGTATACTTGGTGATCTGACGCCACTTGAGATGTACGATGTCGACACTTTTGCGAAAGTCATGCACGTCAATGCTACTGCTACCTTTATGCTCACGCAAGCATTATTACCGCTACTCAAAGAGAATGATAATGGCTCTATTGTGTTCACATCTAGTACAGTAGGGACGCATCCACGCGCATTTTGGGGTGCTTATGCCCTCTCTAAGCAAGCAGTGGAAGGTATGAGTGATATCTTTACTCAAGAGACGCAAAATACCACAAGCCTGCGCTTTAACTGTATTAATCCAGGTGGCACCCGTACTAATATGCGCGCGCATGCCTTTCCTGGTGAGAATCCAATGACTCTCAAAACGCCTGAAGACATTATGGCAGGTTATGTATGCTTAATGAGTGACGAGAGTATTGGCGTTCGCGGACAAGTTGTCGCCTTGCAGCCAAAATCATAGCGCATTGAAATGTTAGAACCTAGCCCCATCTAATTGTTCTTAAAGACTTTTATAGCTCCTAACAATAAATGAAAAGGATCAGGTTATGGCAGGTGGATGGTCAAGAGATGGCGCTGAACATGAGCAGATGGATGCAACGGTCAATGACGCTTTAGATCGCGTACGCAGTGCCATACCCAAAGGTGAAAGTAGCGAATTTTGTGATGAGTGCGGTAATGAGATTCCAGAGGCACGCCGAAAGGCTTTGCCTGGCGTACAGCACTGCGTGAGTTGCCAGACGGAACTTGAGCAAGCAGCAAAAGCGTCTGAGCTATTTAATCGACGTGGTAGTAAAGACAGTCAGTTGCGCTAATACATTTAACGTACTTACCTGTTTGTTTTACAAACCCTTTTATCCCATAAGTACCTGAGTCACCAAAAAGTAGGCGGTCACTATACTCAAAAGTAAAGCTGCCAAAAAGACGTAGCCATCTTCGGTGATTAGTCCAATAGCAAACAATATGATAGCGGCAGCGGGTATCATAACAGCAAAGGGTACAACCTCTAATGGGATCATAGCTAGGGCAGCAAAAACACATACTGCTGCTGCTAGTTTTTTTGCCTTATCAGAGCTCAATACTGTCAATCTTGGTTTAACAATCTTATCAATCCGCTTCGTCGCTTTTTCGGCGATAGCGACGCCTTTATGTAGCTTGTCCTGCTCAAAACTCACCTTATCGATAAATTTGGGCAGCCACGGGCGTTGTTTGCCAAATAGCATCTGTATACTAATTAAAGCAATAATGACTCCGCAAACTGTCGGTACTCCTGGTATGCCACCTGTAGGCATAATAGCAATCAAAGCAGGCGCAAACAGTAAAGGTCCAAATCCTTTTTCACTAAGTGCTGACATGACGTCGCCAATACTAACTTTATCAGTATTTTTGTCAGGTTCAATCTTATGTAGGACTGTAGTCAAGCTAGTGTCAGAATGAGAGGAGTGACTAGCGCCGCTTTGCTCTGTACTCTGAGCGCTTACGCTAGTGTCATCCTTTGAGTCTTTAGACTTTGAACTGGTTTTACTTTCTAACACCGCTACTCCTGAGCGCTTTATTACGCGTCACTATACATTGTCTTTAAGAAGCATCGTTTTTAGGA
>NZ_JBQQFC010000042.1:0-13927 GCF_052258445.1 Psychrobacter sp. T6-1 | reverse complement strand
ATATCGTGCATGAGCTAGAAGAGTACAATATCGAAGTGGATGTCTATGATCCGTGGATAGACAGCAGCGAGGCTGAGCGCGAGTATAATATTACACCAGTTAGCGAACCATTAGCCAATCAGTATGATGGCATCATCCTGGCGGTTGCCCATCATCAATTCATTGACATGGATATAGAAAGCATACGCGCATTGGGCAAAGACGATCACGTACTCTATGATCTCAAATACGTGTTTAATAGAGATAAAACAGACATCCGATTATAAACACTTCAAGTAATAGAGAGTATCATGACAACCACATATGACATCATCAAAGATAAATTGAGAAACGAGCCGAGGACATGGCTTATTACAGGGGTAGCGGGTTTTATCGGCTCTAATTTGCTTGAGACACTATTATTGCTTGATCAAACAGTGGTGGGGTTAGACAATTTTGCCACAGGCTTTCAGCATAATTTGGATGAAGTAAAAAGTTTAGTAAGTGTTGATCAGTGGGAAAGATTTACGTTTATAGAAGGTGATATTCGTCAGTTAACTGATTGTTCGAAAGCATGTCAAGGCGTTGATTACGTGCTGCACCAAGCAGCGCTAGGCTCAGTACCGCGCTCTATCGCTGATCCTATCACGACCAATGAGACTAATATCTCAGGATACCTAAATATGCTAGTTGCCGCCCGCGATGCCCAGGTGACCAGCTTTACTTATGCCGCTAGTAGCTCAACTTATGGCGATCATCCTGCGTTGCCAAAGGTAGAAGATGCTATCGGTAATCCGCTGTCTCCATATGCGGTAACTAAGTATGTCAACGAGATATATGCTGATGTATTCGCTCGCACTTATGGCTTCCAGACGATTGGTTTACGCTATTTCAATATCTTTGGCAAGCGTCAAACACCAGATGGCGCGTATGCTGCGGTCATTCCGAAGTGGACATCGGCGATGATTACTGGAGATACGGTCTATATCAATGGTGATGGCGATACCAGTCGCGATTTTAACTTTATCGAAAACGCGGTACAGGCCAATATCTTGGCCGCAACTGCCAACGATAATGCCAAAAACGAAGTCTATAACGTCGCTGTTGGAGGTCGTACGACACTTAATACGCTATACGTGGCTCTAAAAGAAAACCTATCGGCAAACGGGGTGGACTACGCGCAAGAGGCTGTATATCGCGACTTCCGAGAGGGAGATGTACGTCATAGTCAGGCAGATATTAGCAAGATACAAAACGCACTTGGCTATGCACCGCAGTTCAACATTACGCAGGGTATAGAAAAAGCGATGCCTTGGTATGTACAAACCATACAATAATTCTACTATTACTATAAGCACAAATATTGATAACACTGGAAGTTTAATTGTTAAATGCCAAAAAAATAAAGTCTGCAACTGCGTGGTCACTGATTGAAACACTAGTTACAATGGGATTAGGCGTATTCTCAATAATCTTCTTAGCTAAAATACTTACACCTGAAGATTATGGAAAAATTGCCACTGCTCAATTCATATCAGGTTTTGTACAAATAATTTTAAGCTTAGGGTTAAATGAAGTTGTAATACAAAGAAAGCAATTGAACGATAATGAAGTTCAAACGTTCTGGACTGCAACAATTGGAATGTCTATATTTTCATTATTAGTCTGTCTAATTATTAGTTTGGTTCTTTACATGAATAATCAAGCTATTATTTCAAAGGTATTAATCTATGAAGGTATTAGTACCTCATTGATATTGTTGTCCATAGTTCCAACTGCATTATTAATGCGTAATTTAGAACTTAAGATATTTGCTTATAGAACTATAATTTCAAGAGTTACTTTCTTTATTTTTGCTATACCATTGGCTTATTCTAATTATGGCTTATGGAGTATAGTATATGCAAACATAGTACAGTCGTTTGTTTCATTTCTATTGTTGTATTTTGCAACAAAAAGCTTAATACCGAAAAAACTATCTTTTGATAAGAAATTTTTCTTAGATTCTATAAATTTTGGTTTTTACGTTATGATAGAAAAACTACTGTGGAGCTTCTTGACTAGAGTCTTAGGTATCTTAATTACAATTTTTCATGGTCCTACAGCTCTAGGGTTGTATCACATGGCGACTAAACTAACAGATACAGCATTGAATATATTAAATGCTGCAGTAACAAGAATTTCACTGCCGATTTTTTCTTCAGTTCAGGACAATAAAGATAAGTTACTATTCGCATTTCAATCTTCTACTTATTATTTTAACTTACTATCTGTTCCGATGTTTTTAGGAATGGCATTAACAGCAGGTTATTGGATACCGTTAATTTTAGGTGAGAAATGGAATGATATTATTCCACTCTTGCAAATAATATCAGTAATGTATGCAATAATGTATAGTCGTATGTTCGTTGGAATAGCCATCAAGGCTTTAGGAAGGTCTAAAGATTTTTTATATTTATCGCTTATAGCAGCTATTGTTACTGTGATTGCTCTTGTTCTAACTAAAAACTATAGCCTTACTACAGCTTTATTAGCTCTAGCTATACCTAGGATAATAATCACTATCCCTTTAGGTATATATTTAATGAAAAATATATGTGATTTTTCTATAACTGAACAGCTGATCCCATTAAAGATTCCGATTATATTGGGTATGCTTGTTACGATAACTGTGTTGTTAGTACAGACTATCTATCAAGAAAGTTTATTAATAAGTTTAAGTTTACAAGTATGTATAAGTACCTTCTTATTTCTCGTCATTATATTAATATTATTTAAAAAAAATCATTTAAAATGGAGATGATTACTTGATGGGTATGTATGATTTGAAAGCCAAATTATTAAAAATACTAGATTTTATTGAGGATAAAGAGGATATAGTTTTTGTAGACTATCCTTTACATCATAACGTGGGTGATTTATTAATCTTACTTGGAACAATAAAATTTTTTAAGAATAATTCACTTAATGTAAAAGCTCATTTGTCAACTTATAACACAGATATTAAATTATTAAAAAAACAAATAACGCCTAAAACGACTATTCTCTGCCATGGAGGAGGAAACTTTGGTGATATCTATCCTACTCATCAAAAGTTACGAGAAGATATAGTAGAACATTTTCCAAAAAACAAAATCATTATTCTGCCACAAACTGCTTTTTTTGAAGATAATAAGAGTGAGGAGCTCTCGAAGAAAATATTTAGAGCACATAATAATGTAATTATGTTTGCTCGAGACGAGATAACTTATAACATTTTTAAAGAGTTTTCAAGTAATGCTTATCTAATGCCAGATATGGCACACGAGCTCTATGGTGAGTTACCTAAGTCAAAAAAGAAGAAGTCTGTCTTATACTTTCTTCGTGATGATGTCGAAAAAAACCCTATGCAATTAAAATTGCAGGAAAAAATAAAAGGTCATGACTGTGTCGACTGGAGCGATTTACTAACCAAAAAAGATCATAGAGTAGCATATGCGATTCATAAAATGATTAGATTAAATAAGTATCTGAGATCTAGTAAAATAGATAAAACAATCTTCAAATTATGGAATAGTCATTCACAACTTTTAGCCTTTAGGATGTCGAAGAGGTTTTCAAGTTATGAAAAAATAGTAACCTCACGTTTGCATGGACATATTCTGTCTTGTTTAGTTGATGTTCCATCTTCTATTATCGATAACAGTTATGGTAAGAATACTTCATACTATGATTTATGGACAAAGGACTTAGAAATAACATCGGTTTGGGATGAGTAATATGATACATATCTATATAGTTTCGTTGAAGCAAGATATTAAGAAGAGAGAAAGTATTAGTAAGACTTTAAAAGATTTTGATCTTGAGTTTAGTTTTGTAGATGCTATCTACGGAAAGGAATTATCTGAAAACGCATTGGATTCAATTAGATCCAAAAGTGTTGGTACTATTATTAGCAGAGGTTTCGCTGCAATACCGGGTGAAATTGGTTGCACTTTAAGCCATATTAAGGCTTATCAGCAATTGCTAAGCGATCAACGAGAGTGGGCATGTATTTTGGAAGACGATGTTATTCTCGACAAGAGGTTCAAGGTTTTCATTAATACTTTTAAAAGCGATAATATAAATCCAAAAGACCTTCACTTGATGGGTGGTCAATCCTATCCATTAAATAAATATATTATTAGAAGTAGAAAGAACAACAAATATATAGGAGAACAAAAATTTTACAAGACCATTAGAAGTCAGTATTTAGTATATAGAACATGTTGTTATCTTATAAGTTCTGAAATGGCTAATGAATTGATAAGTCTATCAAAAGCAAAGTTCATTCTTGCGGATGACTGGGGTTACTTGAAAAAAAATAAGTATATTAATAGAATATATTTATCTGACTTTGTAGAGCATCCATTAGACTTATCCACAAGTCATTTGCAGAAAGGTAGAGAACAAGAAAGATTACCAAAGAAAACCAGCTACGCTTATAATGTAAAGGGTTTTCTGAAGCGAAACATTAGGTATCGAACATTAAAAATTTATTCATATATAGAAAAAAAAGATAAAAAATAGAAATTTTTTACCGACTGTTAAGTTGAAAGATATATGATTTAATTATTTGAAGTAAAACTATTATTTTCTAGTGTGGCATGACATACAGGTTATAGTTAAGGACAAAAATTTTATGAGTCTTCTTAAACAAAAAGCATATGCTTTGGTATTCTGGCGCACTCCAGTCGGAGAGGTCTTGAGCAAGACCTATGACACTTATTATCATCTAAAATTTGGTTTTAATAATAATAAGCTTCCTGATAAAGCCAATTTAGAATTCTATCTAACTAAACAATATCATATAGTCGAGAAAGGTCTTGCTTTACCTAATCCTAGACCAGGTTTTGGAGCTGAAAAAATTAAGTTGCTATTAGATAAAGGTAATTTATACATACAAAAGTATGGTACCTCGCAGCTTACCTCTTCAATCGCACAATGCTTAGTAGACTATTTGGCTTTTAACGACCGTATCGATCATACTATAGATGCCGAAATTAGAAAAAATATAGACGATTTTGTTGAGAAGGACGATTTAAGATACAAAGGTGGAGCAAAGCAAGTTACAAGAGATAGTGTCAAAAGCCTAGCTAATAAGCCTTTCAATGAGTTTGTTAAAAGTAGATTTAGCATTAGAGATTTTTCAGATATTGATGTTCCTATTGATACGGTTGAAAAGTCAATTGATTTGGCTAAGTTTGCTCCCTCAGTATGCAATAGACAGTCTTGGCAAGTGCATTACTATAATGACAAAGCTCTTATGAAAGAGCTACTCACTATTCAAAACGGTAATGGGGGTTTTACAGACTGTATCAATGGCTTAATGGTTATTACTGGTGATATTAAAGGCTTTACTAAGTACGAAAGCAATCAGCTATTTGTAGATGGAGGGCTTTTTTCGATGAATATTATGCTGGCCTTGCACTATTATAATATAGGCTCTTGTCCTCTTAATACCTGTGTTCCTTTCGTTGTTGAAAATAAGATCAAGACATTAGCTGGTATACCAAAAAATGAGCGATTGGTCATGATGCTGGCCGTTGGTAATTTAAAGGAAGAGTTTAGAGTAGCAGTCTCTGAACGTAGGTCTACTGATAATATTTTAAGCGTTCATTAATTGGGTTTTATATGAAGATTAAAACAATAACCTGCCATCAGGTATATAACTATGGTGCTAGTTTGCAAGAGTTAGCTCTTGTAGAGTTTTTGAAAATGAATGGTCACGAGGCAGAAAGCATAGCGTATAAGCCAAGTTATTTAGCTGACGTCCATAATTTATTTTCGTGTTTAAGCCCAAGGTGGAATAAGAACCTCTTAACCAAATGTGCTTATATTTCATTGAAGTTACCGCAGCGCATCAAGTTATTAAAAAGAAAAAGGATTTTCAATACATTTGAAAAAATGTATATTTCTATAACCCCTAAAAGCTATAAAAATAACGAACAGTTAAAAAAAATAAGAAAAGATGCTGATATCTTTATTTGTGGTAGTGATCAGATTTGGAATCCACTATTTCCAAATGGTAAAGACCCCGCTTTTTATTTGGATTTTGCTCAAGGTAGTGAGGCTGTAAAAGTTTCTTACGCAGCTAGCTTTGCGACTGACGCTATTCCTATAGAAAATGTTAGCTTTGTCAAAGAACAGGTGTCGAAATTAGACTTTGTCTCCGTGAGAGAAACATCAGGAAAAAGAATTCTAAATGACCTAGGTTTTGATGAAGTAGAACAAGTATTAGATCCTGTTTTTTTACTTACTGAGCAAAAATGGAATAGCTATGTAGTAGAGAAATTAGAGAATAAAAAATACATCTTGATCTACGATTTTGATAATAATACACATATCAAAACTATAGCCAAGAAACTAGCAAAGCGACATGGACTTTTGCTCATTGGTGTTAATGCAAATTTAAAATATGTTGACAAAAACTACTATTTACAAGGGCCTGCTGAGTTTCTTGGGTTAGTAAAAAATGCAGAACTAATACTGACAACGTCTTTTCATGCTCTAGCATTTGGATTGATATTTAAGAGACGTTTAGGTGTGTTTAATCGTAATATTGGTATCAATACTCGTATGAGAGATTTGTTAGAATTAATTGGTCTATCTGATCACTTGTTGGATAGCTCTAAAAACGTTAGTCTGTCTCATTTTGATATTGATTACCAAATTATTGATAAAGAAATAGATAAACATATACAGCGTTCGCAGAATTTTTTAGTTAATAGTATTAACTCAAAATTTAATATTGGTAAATGATATGGATATTCTTTTTTCTGTCATTATCCCTCTTTATAATAAAGCGGACTATATATTCTCAACTTTAGAGAGTGTATTAGCTCAAACATGTAAAAATTTTGAAGTAATAGTCGTAGACGATGGCTCAAATGATGCTAGCTTAGCAGTAGTCCAAAAAATTACCGATCCACGCTTACAAGTTATTTCGCAGAATAATTCGGGAGTGTCTGCTGCAAGAAACAAGGGTATAGCAATAGCTAAAGCAAAATGGGTTGCGTTTTTAGATGCTGATGATATTTGGCTTCCTAATCATTTAGAGACTTTGTTAGAAGTGAGCAAAAATCATCCTGAAGCTGAAATGATAGCTACTGGTCATAAAGCTCTCAAGAGAGAAGCTATTAACGGTAGTTTAAATCATGAAGAAGAATCTGAGATTAAGTTAATAAACTACTTCTTGGAATCACAAGTCAATATTAGCATTCTAAACTCATCATGTACTGCTATAAAAAGAGAGTTTTTTGACAGCAATAAGGGTTTTAAGGATTACAAACGCGGGGAAGACCTAGAGCTTTGGGCACGAGTTGCACTCAATTATCCTGTAGCTATATCGACTACGATTACTAGTATCTATGTACAAGACACTGGCGGTGCTATGGATACTGGTCACTGGTCCAAAGACAAGCCAAATTCCATTGATGCTATAAAACTAGAAGATGTTAGTCCATCCTCTGCTTTTTTATACGATAATCTACCGAACCATTATTCACCTGATATCGTTGACTATATCAATGCACGAGTAATGAGTCATATAAGAGCGAACTGTATTAGAAAAGATGCCGCAACAGCGAAAAAAATATCATCTTTTCTAATAAAACCATTGCGTTACAGAAAACCAAGTGAACGGTTTTACAGGCATGTGCTATTACTACCTTCTTCATCTATAAACTCTATTTTTAATTGTCGTAAGAAAGTTACAAGCTTATTAAAAACTAATCCATTGTATAAAACCTTTGTGAGAAATAGGTCTTAATAATAATTAATATGTACAATACGAGTATGAAGTTATGCAAAAAAAAATAGATGTATGTATTTATTCCTCCAGTGAAAAAATTTGGGGCGGTGGTCAGATTTATATAGAGAATTTATGTCGTTACATGAATGATAAAGGGATCGCTACTTCAATCTTAACTTCAGAACCAGATACATTTACTTGCCCTACAATCAAGATAAATTCAGTCGCTTCCAAATCCAAACGATTGTCAAGCTCCTTAACGCTTACAAAGCAACTCAAACGTGCTGGAGTTAAGGTTATTGTACTCAATGACCTAGGTTCCCTATGGCTTGCTCCAATGTTCAAGTTGCAAGGATTCAAAGTGGTTTCTCTCTTACATTTATATCTACAGAAAAAAAATGCCGCTGGATTGGGTCATAGTGATATTGAGTATCGTTTATTAAGATTCTCAAGTCATTTCTGCGATAAGATATTTAGTGTAAACAAAGAAAACTTAGCTACTTTTCCAGTCGAAGTTGATTTTGTAGGTAACTGTATATCACCTTGGTTTTTTGGTAAATCTGAAGCAGTAAAGAAGTATGATTTAGGCATTATATCTAGGCTATCTCAGGAAAAGAATATTCCTCTCTTTATTGATTTAATTAAATGCCTTAATGCTCGAAGCGACGAACCAATCAAAGCACTTATCTTGGGACGCGGTGAAGAAAAAGATAATATTGTTAAGGCTATCAAACTCGCCGGTCTAGAAGGCAGTATAGAGTTACAAGACTGGGCTGATAGGAATGAGTTACCAACTATATACGATAGTATCAAATGTTTTGCTATTACTAGTCATCATGAAGGATTTGCGACTACGCTACTTGAGGCACACGCACGAGGTGTACCTGCTATTACAACCGAAAGTGCTGGATTCTGTGCTGAGTTTGTAGAGGGTTTCGGTTCTACAACTGGCATCTCTTTTGTTCCTGAAGATGTAGACTCTATAGAGTTTCAACAAAACGTACTTTCATTAATTGATCATGCGGACGATTATTATGATGCCTGTATTGATAAGGCTAAGATATTTAGTGAGGATAAAGTACTAGGCAAAATTAGTGCAGGGGTTGAGGCTTTAGTAAACGAAAGTAGCAAGTAAGATCTTACAATTTATATCTTAGTTCAATAACTATTATTTATGATAATTAATCCTATATGACTTTGGGCGTGGTTATTAACAGATTCGAAATTAATAATAACAAAAACATATTTATTAATATAATTAAGGCTGGTTATGAAAGTCATACATCTAATACCTAGTGATGGGCTTGGCGGAGTTGAACAAGCTGCACGCTCGATAGAGCCTACTGACAAATTGAACATAGAGGTTGCGTTTATAAGTGGAGAGTCTTTATCTAATCAACCTTATATGAGAACTATTGATAAAAGTAGTAAGCTGAACTCTCTTAGGTTTTATAAATCTGGCTTTAATTATCTTTTAGATCAAAAACCTGACTTACTTGTTTGCTCTCTGTGGCGCACTAGCATTATAGGTATAGCCTATTCTATTTATAGACGAGCATTCAGTAATAAGAAACTAAAGTTGGTTGTTTTTATACATGCTGATAAATTTGCTCATCGTATTGATAAGATAGTTACTAGTACTGCTATATTTTTAGCAGATGAAGTATGGTGTGATTCTCAAGCTAGTAAAGATGGTATATTTCCAAGTAATAAAAATAGTAGTAAAACAAAGGTGATCTCTTTTTTCACTGGTCTGAGTGAGCAGGTTTTGTCTAACGATAGAAAAAATAATTTTGTTTTTTGGGGAAGACTTGCTAAGCAAAAGAGGTTAGATAAAGCTATTTGTTTTTTTGAGAGTATAAATAAGCATGTCCCTGAAGCGATGTTTTATATCTTTGGTCCAGATCGTGGAGAGCTAGATGGTCTACAAGATTTGGTAAAAAAATTAAGGCTAGAAAACAATGTTCTCTTTATGGGTGAAAAAGTACCTAACCATTATCCTGAAGAAGCTCTAAGCTCCAAATTTTTTATAAATACATCAAGTCATGAAGGAATGGCTATCGCTGTTACTGAGGCGATGCAACTTGGACTAGTACCTATTGTCACTCCTGTGGGAGAGATAGCAAATTATTGCATTGACGGTTCGAATTCCATCCATTATAAAGATGGGGGTCATGTTCTTGAAAATGTTTTAAATGCTATTAGTGACCGAAAAACCTATGAGAGATTGAGTGGTAATGCCCATAGTTACTGGAATCAAAAAGTAGATTACTCAACTGATTTTAACCAAAACTGTCTAAGAATTCTTTCTATTCAATAAAGAACGTCTTATCAGTAAAGAGTATTAATGTTCTAGTCTAGTTAAATCCTTTAATCGATCTTAAGAGTATCAGGGTTGCGTAAAGTATCGTAGACCGATTGGTTCGAATTCTACTGACAAAACAACTTATTATATATCCCATACAAAATCATATGTAGTTATAAATATGGAACTAACAGGTATTTAGTATGTCTTTAAAAGAAGATCTGGGGCGTTATAGTCCACATTTGGTACAGAATTTAGCTATCAGTGTTTTCAACACCTACCAGTATAGAGTCAGACACGGGGGCAACTACCAGAAGTATCGAGACTATTTTGCAAAGTTTTCGAATGCTTCATTATCTGAAATTGAATCAGAGCAACGCAATCGATTAGGAAATTTCTTAGACAAAAGTGTCATAAATTCTAAGTGGTATAGCAAATATAAGGACTACCAGTCTTTGGAAGATTTTCCACTATTATACAAAAAAGATATTATTGAAAACTTAGGTGCGATTGCTAGCATAAAAGAAAAAGATGCTGTCGTAAACTTTACAGGCGGCACTACAGGTGCCTCTATGAAAGTGCTTTACACTAAAGACAACGTTCAAGAACGTAATGCACTATTAGATCATTTTAGAGCACAATATGGATATAAGCTAGGCAAAAAGTGTGCTTGGTTCAGTGGCAAAAATATAATCACTGAGAAAGATCTTAAGAAAGGAATTTGTCACAAAGACGACTATGTCAATCGCATACGTTTTTTTTCGACGTTCCATATTACCGATACTAATTTCGATGTGTATTGGAAAGCATTTTGTAAGTTTGCTCCTGAGTTTATAGTGGGCTTTCCCTCTAGTGTTTACGAGCTATGCGCAATGGCTGCAAACCGAGATTTGAAGCTCGAGAACAAAGTGAAAGCTTTTTTTCCGACTGCTGAGACGATACTTCCTGTCCACCGAGAGGTCATCCAGTCCGTTTTAGGATGCAAGGTTGCCGATCAGTATGCATCCTCAGAAGGGGCACCATTTATTTTAGAGTGCACAGAAGGTAGTCTTCATATTCATCCACTGACCGGGATATTTGAAGTGGTTGATGAGAATTTGCAACCAGCTCAAGAAGGCGAGATTTTAGTTACTTCTTTTGCAACTGAAGGTACACCACTGATTCGCTATCGAATCGGAGATCGTATTGAACTTGCTTCAAAAGAGCATAAGTGTTCTTGTGGTTCTGTATTTCCAGTAGTCAAAGCTATAGAAGGACGTTCTACAGATTACATCTCAACCCCTACGAATGGTAAAATTAACTACGTTAATATCACTAATAGCACTAAAGGTGTTGCAGGTATCATTCAGTTTCAAGTGGTTCAAAACGAGTTGGAGAGAGTGGAAGTCATGGTTGTTGGCAATAAATACTTCGACAAAAAACAACAAGAAAAGTTTCATCACGCGCTATCCGAGCGATTTGGTAAGGATATGCTGATCAATATAAAAGTGGTTGACAGTATTCCTAAAGAGAAGAGTGGTAAATTCAGAGTCGTTAAAAACAATATTAAACCATAGAGATAGTTAGATGTCAGACATGAGTTGGATTTATAGCTATGGTTTTCTAGGCACTAGGTTGTTTGAACTTCCTAGCTTGTTAACGTGCATGTTACTAATATTTATACTCGGATATAAATTTAAAATTTCACCAAAATATCAAGCTATATTGACTCTACACTGCTTTCTACCCTTTGTCTTAAATGATGTCTTATTTAATGCATCGTACATGCCTGATCAATTTCAATACCTGCGTTCTGTTAATGATTTGAGGAATGGAGAGCTAGGGTTTATAGAAGCCTTAACAAGCACTGGTAACGTCAAACAGGCTAGTGTGTTCTTCGCACTAATGCCATTTCCTACTCCCGTATCCCCCATAAGCTTAGGGTTTTATAATACTTTTTTATATATTATCCTGTTCTTTGTATTATATGTGAAAAGAGTCTTTACTAACGTATCTATATGGTTTTACTTACTATTTCCCAGTGCAGCGCTTTATACAGCATTAAGTTTGAGAGAAACTTTAATTTTCTTTTTTATGACACTTACTATAATCTATGCTCGCGAATCTAAAATTTTTAAAAGTGCTCTTTTTGTCATACCCATATACCTAATAAAGTTTCAAAACTTCTTCATCTTGGGTCCTATCGTTCTAATATATTTCATATTCAACGTAGCCAGAAAAGGTATGAGTTTGGCTAAAGCATTGATGATTGGTGTTATTAGTTTAGTTGGTCTGTTGCTCTCCGCTCCTATTGCTATCCCGCTAGTCAACAAATTCAGAGTAGCTATGTTTGTAGAAGATGGTGGTGACAGAGACGACATTAATCTGATTACTGGCGCAGGTGACTTTGTATTTCAGGGTTTAACATCAGCGTTGTATTTCTTAGCTAAGCCGTTACCATGGGAAGCTGGCGGTGCTCTTCAATTAGTACAATCATTAGAGAACCTAGCAGTATTAGCTGTTTTGTTTTTGATTACTCGTCAAGCATGGAAACTTCGACCTGATAAGCTTGCTTTTTGGCTGCTATTCATGGCGCTATCTATGTCCGTATATGGTTTGGTTGTATTCAACTATGGCACTGCGGTACGCTATCGCTATCCATTCGTTGTTATTTATGTTTTGTTTGTCTGTGCAGATTGTAATATCACAAGATTAAGAAGTGATAAAAGAACAAAACATCATACCCAGCCTATGCCTAAGAGCTTGGACTAAATTAGACCGTTTGCTTAATAAACTCTCCTCATTTATCTCTCAATATACTGTGTGCTACTTATGAAATTTCTGATATGTGCAAACTACCTACCACACGTTCTAAACTTTCGAGGTAAGCTGCTAGAGGCCATAGCCAAACTAGGTTATGAAGTACATATCATAGCGCCTGATCTAAAGTCACATACCAAAGATTATGATACCTTATCAGATTTAGGATATGTCCTACACCAAGTCCCTATGCAGCGTACAGGGACTAACCCTATATCAGATACCAAGACCCTAATAGCGATATATCGACTACTACGCAATATAGAGCCTGATTATATGTTGTCTTATACCATCAAGCCGATTATTTATGGCACCCTAGCGGCATGGCTGGCAAAAGTGCCTAAGCGCTTCATTCTATTATCGGGCCTTGGCTATACATTTCAGGAGGTTGAAGAGTCTGGCAGACGCAGTGGCTTTCAAAAGCTCGTCCATGGTCTATATCAGCAGGCTTTGTCCAAATCGACCAAAGTGTTTTTTCAAAACCCTGACGATCTCAATTTATTCAAAACCCTCAATTTGCTTGGTGAAAATACACCTGCTATCGTCGTCAATGGCTCAGGGGTAGACGTCGCAGATTTTAGCGTACTGCCGTTTCCTCAAGATGACGCAGGACAGATTAAACCTTCTTTTTTATTGATTGCTAGACTCCTTAAAGACAAAGGAGTCGTCGAGTACGTCGAGGCTGCCAAAATAATTAAGCAGCAATATCCCGCAGCTGAGTTTCATCTCGTAGGCTGGATAGATGAGAACCCAGCCGCCATTGATCAAGCGCAGTTAGATGAATGGGTAGAGACTGGTATTGTTAATTATTGGGGTAAGCTTGACGATGTACGACCTGCTATCGCTGCCAGCTCTATTTACGTATTACCTTCTTATAGGGAAGGCACGTCGCGCTCGGTCTTAGAAGCCATGGCTATGGGTCGCCCTATTATCACTACTGATGCACCCGGTTGCCGCGAGACCGTAGTAGAAGGCAGCAACGGTTATCTAGTACCTGTAAAATCAGTTGGTGAGTTGGCTGAAGCTATGGAGAAGCTAATCATCAGTCCTGATCTGATTACTACTATGGGACA
>NZ_JBQQFC010000041.1:0-14447 GCF_052258445.1 Psychrobacter sp. T6-1 | reverse complement strand
CGCTATCTTATTTGTAACGCTGATGAGATGGAGCCGGGCACCTTTAAAGATCGCTTGTTAATGGAGCGCCTACCGTTTCAGCTCATCGAAGGCATGCTCATTACTGCTCACGCGATTGGGGCTACCGACGGCTATATCTTTATTCGCGGCGAGTATATTTTGGCCGCCGAGCGTTTGGTTACTGCTATTAATGAGTGTATCGCCAATAACTTGATGGGCGATAATATCTTGGGGACAGAGTTTAGTTTTAATCTGCACGTACATACGGGCGCTGGGCGTTATATATGCGGTGAAGAGACGGCGTTGATCAATTGCCTAGAGGGTCGCCGTGCTAACCCACGTACCAAACCGCCATTTCCGCAAATCTCTGGCGCTTGGGGTCGTCCAACGGTTGTCAATAATGTTGAGACCTTGTGCAACATGCCAGCTATTCTAAATCACGGCGTAGACTGGTATCAGTCATTGTCTGAGATTAAAGGCAAAAGCAAAACCCCTGGCACCAAGCTATTTGGCTGCTCAGGTTTGGTCAAGGATCCTGGTCTATGGGAGCTGCCCTTTGGTTATACTGCACGCGAGATTATCGAAGACTTCGCAGGCGGTATGTTAGAGGGCAAGACGCTAAAAGCGTGGTTGCCTGGCGGGGCGTCCACAGACTTTTTGACCGCCAATCATTTAGATATTGTCGTTGATTTTGATAGTATTCAAGACGCAGGTAGCCGTATGGGCACCGGTCTTATTATGGTCGTAGATGAAGCACAAGATATGGTGCCTTTACTACGTAACTTAGAGATTTTCTTTCAGCGCGAATCGTGCGGCTTTTGTACGCCATGCCGTGATGGTCTACCGTGGGGCGTCAAATTGCTCACTGCGATTAACGATGGCGAAGGGCAAATCGGCGACGTCGAAAAATTAGAAGGATTAACTCGGGATTTATGGATTGGCAAAACCTTTTGTGCCCACGCGCCAGGAGCGATGGAGCCACTAATGAGCGCTATCAAATATTTCCGTCCTGAGTTTGATCAAAAAATCGCGCAGGCGGTTGGTGCGGACGTCATAGACGCCGCGGCCAATCCTCAGCCAGTAGTGAAATAAGGAGAGCGGCATGGCAGTCATCCATATTGACGGCACCACTGTCGAAGTAGATAGCAGCGATAACTTGCTACAAGCCTGTCTATCTCTAGGTATTGATGTACCGTATTTTTGTTATCATCCTGCGCTTGGCTCAGTAGGCTCATGCCGTCAGTGCGCGGTTAAGCAGTATCAAAACGAAGAGGACATGAAAGCGGGCAAGGGGCGACTAGTGATGTCCTGTATGGTCGCGCCAGACAATGACATGTATATCTCAGTCACTGATGACGAGGCCAAAGCGTTTCGGGCCTCGATGGTTGAGCTACTGATGACCAATCATCCACACGATTGCCCTACTTGTGAAGAGGGCGGTCACTGTCACTTGCAAGATATGACCTATATGTCAGGTCATAATACGCGCCGCTATCGCTTTACCAAACGTACTCATCATAACCAAGATTTGGGCCCGTTTATCGGTCATGAGATGAACCGCTGCATCGCTTGCTATCGCTGCGTTAGATTCTACAAAGACTATGCAGGTGGCGAGGATTTGGGCGTTTATGGCTCAAACAATCGGGTTTATTTTGGCCGTGACAAAGACGGGCAGTTTGAAAGTGAATTTTCAGGTAATTTAACAGAAGTCTGCCCAACTGGGGTGTTTACCGATCAAACTCACTCAGAGCGCTACAACCGTAAATGGGATATGCAGTACGCGCCTAGCATCTGTCATGGCTGCTCGGCGGGATGCAATATCTCACCTGGTGAGCGTTATGGTGAGTTGCGCCGTATTGAAAACCGCTACAATGGTGAGGTCAACGGTTATTTCTTATGTGATCGTGGTCGTTTTGGTTATGGCTATGTCAACCGTGCTGATCGTCCGACTGGGGCGCTTGAGCGTATCAATGACAAACACGTCAAGATCAATATTGATTATGCGTTAGATGAGACTATCAAACGCCTCACAGACAAAAAAGTCATCGGTATTGGCTCACCTAGAGCGAGTCTTGAGACTAACTTTGCCCTCAAAAACTTGGTTGGTTTTGACAACTTCTCAACAGGTCTTAATCATCAGCAACAAGACTTAGTGCATAAATGTATCGAAGTACTCAGCACTGAGGGTATACATAATCCAAGTATGAATGAGATCGAAAGCCATGATGCTGTGCTCATCTTGGGTGAAGATATCACTCAAACCTCATCGCGAGTGGCGCTATCCGTACGTCAAGCAGCAAAGAACGAAGGCCTGAAAATGGCGGCAGCGCTCAAGACTCAGTCTTGGCTTGCGGAACCTGTCAAACGCATCGCTCAAGATGCTTTAAGCCCCGTTTATATTATCGATGTCACTCAAACTAAGCTTGATGATATTAGTAAATCAAGCGTAGTTGCGACGCCTGAAGACATCACGCGCCTTGGCTTTAGGGTCGCTGATGAGATTAGCAGTTTTACTGATGACTTGTCAGAGATAGCAGACCTGCAAAAATCTGAGCTAAGTAACAGTGATAGCGATGATGCTAGTGCTGATCCTATGCAAGTGCTGGCTCAACAGATCGCTTATGATTTGATTCAGGCAGATAGACCATTAGTGATATCAGGTAGTAGCTTGTCATCTACGGCTTTGATAGAGGCAGCGGCGCAGATTACTCAAGCGCTTACGCAAAAACGTCAAGCGATCAAGGCGACTGAGCAAAAGCAGGTTGATGCGCACAATGAGAGGGTGAAAGCTGCGCAAGCACAAGCTGCTAATGATCAGCCTGAAGAAGACAAAGAGTTAGAAGCCAAACCAGCTAAAGCGCAAATGGGTACCAATAAAGATGCCCAAGACGACGTTGAACGCGAGCCTGCGGATGCTCTTGAACTCAAAGAAGTCAATAAACAGTATCACGGTCAAGCGGGTATTTATCTGACGGTTTCTGATGCCAATAGCATGGGCGTGTGTATGCTAGGCGGTCACTCAGTAGAGGAGTTATTAGCTACTGAATTTGATGTCGTCATTGTCGCTGAAAACCAATTAACAGACGCTATTGATGCCAATAAGCTTACGCAACTACTGAGCGATAAAACGGTTATCGCGCTCGATCATCAGCTGCTTGAATGGCATAAAGACGTCGATATTGTACTGCCAGCCGCGAGCTTTGCGGAAGCAGATGGAACGCTTGTGTCAAGCGAGGGCCGTGCTCAGCGCTTCTTTCAAGTCTACGACAGCAACTACTATCATCCAATGAGCAGCATCAAAGAAGGTTGGCGCTGGCTGCACGCGGTACACAGTAGTATCGAGGGCAAGGAGGTCGATTGGACACAGCTTGATGATGTCATTAATGCTTTGATTGCAACCCATCCTAAGCTGGCTGGTATCAAAGGCGCGGCTCCCGACGCAGATTACCGTATTACAGGACTCAAAATCGCCCGTCAGCCGCGCCGCTACTCAGGTCGTACCGCGATGCGTGCGCCAATATCTGTTCACGAGCCTATGCAGCCCAAAGACTTAGATACCGGTCTTACCTTTTCGATGGAAGGCTATAGCGGCAAGCAGACCAGGGGCGCGATGATTCCTTTTGCTAGTGCTGCAGGCTGGAACTCGCCGCAAGCTTGGAATAAATATCAAGATAAAGTTGGCGGTCATCTTAAAGGCGGCGACCCTGGGGTGCGCTTGTTCGATAGCTTTGAGCGCCTGCCTAGCCGTCAGTACGTAGCACCAGAAGCAGGGTCTTACGCGGCAACTGATATGCAAGAGGGCCGCGCCAAATTAGTGCCAATCTATAATATCTACGCCAGCTCTATGATGGCCTCGCGCAGTCCCATTGTAGCTAAGCAGTTGCCAATTGCCAGTTGGCGCGTTGGTATGGATGATGCCAAGGCTTGGGGTCTGCTCGCTGGAGACTATTTGGCGATAGAGATTGATAATCGGCAGATAACACTGCCCGTGCAGTTAGTGCAGTACCTAGCAGAGGGCTGTATCGGCTACCCAGTTGGGCAAGTCAGCATTATTCATCCGACATTGCCAGCCTCAGTACGCCGCGTTGATGCGCCAGTCACTATCGCAGGTAGCATGGCTGATGACATGGTCAATGATACAGATGCTTTAGATGATGAGCTCGTAGCACCAATTAGCGATCAAGGGGCGTAAAATGCAAGTGACTCGTATTATCCCTGATGTGCCCGCCCTTTTGGCAAACATGATGACCTTTGATGCTTGGTCTATATTGTTTTTGGTTGTGCAATCGATTGTGATATTTTTGGTCGTGGTTATCGTCGCCGCTTTGATGATCGTCTATGAGCGCCGTATGCTTGCATTGTGGCAAGACCGTTATGGTCCTAATCGCGTCGGTCCCTTTGGCTCCTTGCAACTGGTTGCAGATATGCTCAAAATCTTCTTTAAAGAAGATTGGACGCCAAACTTCACTGACAAGTTTATCTTTACCTTAGCACCGGCGGTAGCGATGTTTACCGCTTTGGCGTCTTTTGCCATTATTCCTATCTCGCCAACCCTTGGGGTTGCGGACTGGGATATTGGTATTTTGTTCTTTTTTTCTATGGCAGGTATTGCTGTTTACGCGGTGATGTTTGGCGGCTGGGCGTCAGCGAACAAATTCTCGCTATTAGGCGGTCTGCGTTCAGCGGCACAAACCATTAGTTATGAGGTATTTTTAGGCTTGTCTTTGATGGGCGTGGTCGCATTGACAGGATCCTTTAACTTACGTGAAATCGTTGAATCACAAATAGACGGCTGGTACATTATCCCGCAGTTCTTAGGGTTTTTGACCTTTGTGGTCGCAGGTGTTGCGGTCACTCACAGGCATCCCTTTGATCAGCCAGAAGCTGAGCAGGAGCTTGCTGAGGGGTATCATGTTGAATACTCTGGCATGAAGTTTGGTATGTTCTTTATTGGAGAGTATGTCAACGTTGTACTTATCTCAGCCCTGATGACTTGTCTGTTCTTTGGCGGTTGGCTTGCCCCCTTCAATTTAGATATCCCTTTTGTGCCGCCTGCTTTTTGGTTCATGATAAAGACGCTATTCTTTATGACGATGTTTATCTTGGCACGGGGTTCGCTCATGCGTCCCCGTTATGATCAGGTGATGAATTTTGGCTGGAAAGTTTGCTTACCTGTAACCTTGATTAATCTGCTGGTTACCGCCGCTGTCATTTTGCTAATGAGATAGGGCGCCCGCCAACAAGGATAATAAGACAATGATTACCGCTATAAAAAAGACGCTCGTGGGTATGTTTACCATCGTTCGTAGTATGTGGATGGTCAATAGCCATGCGCTCAGGCCGCGCGATACCATACTCTATCCTGAGCAGGCCGTACCTGTGCCGCCGCGCTTTCGTGGACGTATTATCTTGACCCGCGATCCAGATGGGGACGAGCGCTGCGTAGCTTGTAACTTGTGTGCGGTCGCTTGCCCTGTCGGTTGTATCTCCTTACAAAAGGCGGAGCGTGATGATGGGCGCTGGTATCCTGAGTTTTTTCGTATTAACTTTTCGCGCTGTATCTTTTGCGGAATGTGTGAGGAAGCTTGCCCGACTACTGCTATTCAGATGACCCCTGATTTTGAGATTGGCGAGTATAATCGTCAAGACTTGGTCTATGAAAAAGAGCATCTACTCATCTCAGGCCCTGGCAAGTATCCTGACTATAACTATTACCGCGTTACTGGTATGGCGGTCGCAGACAAACCTAAAGGTTCTGCGCAAAACGAAGCAGCGCCTATTGATCTAAGGAGCTTGCTGCCATGATGACTATTTTGAATAATCCTGACTTAGCAGGGTTCTATGCGCTGGCGGCAGTGGCTATTTTTGCAAGCTTACGCGTGGTGACCCATGCCAACCCCGTGCACGCGATATTATCGATGATCGTCTCCTTATTGGCAGTTGCGGGTATCATGTTTATACTAGGCGCGCCGTTCGCAGGTGCCCTTGAGATTATCGTTTATGCCGGTGCCATCTTAGTTCTATTCGTCTTTGTGATTATGATGCTCAACCTAGGCATGGCAAGTGAGGCGCGAGAAGAGCGCTGGCTGGATGCGAGAACATGGGCTATTCCGACAGGGTTGACACTGATTATCGCCGTTGTGCTTTACGCGTTTATCGGTGTCAATCATGACGAGGCAGCAGTTATTGGCGGTGTCAACGTACCTGCCAAAGCGGTCGGTGTGGCATTATTTAGCAAATACATTATGCTCGTAGAAGTCGCTGCACTATTGCTACTTGGGGCTTTGGTTGCCGCTTATCATTTAGGTAAGCCAACGCTAGATGATGAGATAGTAATCGATGACACTATTCGCGATCCTAGTAAGCGCTTAACCCTTAACACTGCTACCCGCAGCGCTCGTAACAGCGGCGCTGACTTATCTCACGATAATGATAGCGACGTCAATTCGCTTGATTCAAACGAGCCTTATGAGTACAAAGACGTCGACCCGTATGATTATGTCGGTAAGCAAGCCGCTACGCGCAAGGAGTTAGACTGATGGTACAAGCAGTTAGCGTAGCCCAGGACGTATCGACTATGCCGTTCGCCCACGAGGTAGCAGGCCTAGCAGCGCCTGCTCTTGAAGTACAAAACGTGCTGGGTATTATACCTATGAGTCATGGGCTTATCTTGGCAGGGATTTTATTTGCCATCGGTCTATGCGGCGTTATGGTTCGGCGCAATTTTTTGTTTATGCTGATGAGCCTTGAGATTATGATGAACGCCGCAGCGCTTGCGTTTATCGTCGCTGGCAGCCGCTGGGTCGATCCAGATGGGCAAATTATGTTTATTTTTATTCTTACCTTAGCGGCTGCTGAAGCCTCGATCGGTCTTGCCATACTATTACAGTTTTATCATAAGCGTGGGCATCTCGATGTCGATAGCGCCAATGAGATGAGGGGATGATGTCATGAGTGTATTACCCTTAACCTTTATACTTCCGCTCATCGGCTTTTTAATCTTAGCCTTTATGCGTGACAAGCTCACCGAACAAGCCGCCAGCTTTGTTGGTGTTGGCAGTATGGGGCTATCAGCGCTTTGTACTTTGGTTGTCAGCTACACCTTTTTAGGTAGTTATCCTGCAGGTACGGTGGTAGAAGTACCGCTGTGGACTTGGATGCAAGTCGGTGATTTTGCACCAAGCTTTGGTCTTAGCTTTGATGGTCTTGCCTTAACCATGACTGGCGTCATTACAGGCATTGGCTTTTTGATTCACCTGTTCGCTGCTTGGTACATGAAAGGCGATAAAGGCTTTGCACGCTTTTTTAGTTATATGAATTTGTTTGTCGCCAGTATGCTACTGCTAGTACTCGCCGATGATTTATTGCTGCTATATCTAGGCTGGGAAGGCGTTGGTATCTGCTCGTATTTGCTTATCGGCTTTTATTACGAGCACCGTGCCAATGGCCGCGCTGCGATGAAAGCCTTTACTGTCACCCGCGTCGGTGATGTGTTCTTAGCCTTTGGTTTGTTTTTATTGTTCCGTGAGTTTGGCACCCTTAATATTCAAGAGATTATCACTCGCGCGCCTGAGATGTTCAGCGTCAATGATCCGGTAATGATCCTGACCACGATGATGATCGTGGGCGGCGCGATGGGTAAATCTGCGCAGATTCCACTCCATACGTGGCTCGCTGATGCTATGGCTGGTCCGACACCAGTGTCGGCGCTGATTCACGCCGCGACGATGGTTACTGCTGGGGTCTATTTAATCGCTCGTTTGCATCCATTATTTGTCCTCACTCCAGGTATTTTATTGTATTGGGTTGGGGCAGTGGGCGCATTAACCTTGGTCGTCGCAGGATTCTGTGCGCTAGTACAAACTGATATCAAGCGTATATTAGCCTACTCAACGATGAGTCAAATCGGCTATATGTTCTTGGCATTAGGCGTTGGCGCTTGGCAAGGGGCTATCTTTCATTTGATGACCCATGCGTTTTTTAAAGCCTTGCTGTTTTTGGCATCAGGTGCGGTCATATTAGCGGTTCATCATGAGCAAGACATCTTTAAGATGGGCGGTTTGCGTCGCAAGATTCCATTAGTATTTTGGTGCTATATCATCGGTGGCGGCGCTCTAGCGGCTATTCCTTGGATAACCGTCGGCTTTTATTCTAAAGAAGCGATCCTTTGGGAAGCTTATGCAACAGGTCATCAAGTGCTGTTTTATATGGGCGTGTTTGGGGCTTTCTTAACCGCTATTTATACCTTCCGTATGATTTGGATCATCTTCTTTGGTGAAGAGAAGACCCATGCGCACAAACTGTCTGGCATCTCGTATTGGTTGCCACTTACGGTACTACTGGTTTTATCGACTGCAGTTGGCGCTTTAATTTCGCCGCCGCTACAGGGCGTATTGCCCGAGAGTGTCGGACACTTATTAGAAGTGGCAGGTCAAGTAGAGGCTAAGCACACCGCAGAATATATCGCTATGGGCGCTATGCTCGCAGGACTGGTGATAGCCGCAGTATTGTACGTCGTTGATAAAGGTCGGATGCTGACGCGCTTTAAGCGCTCAAGTATCGGCGGCGCGCTGTATTACTGGTGCTATCACGGTATGGGCTTTGATGCGCTATACGATATAGTTTTTGTAAAACCTTTTTTATTCATCGGCCGCTTGTTTAAAGCTGACCCTGTTGATAAAACGTGGAATGTATTGCCGATGCTGGCATCAGCAGGTAATAAGATGTTGTCTGTGACACAAACAGGGTCACTTCGAGGTTATGCCGCAAGCTTTGGCTTGGGCGTTGCTGCACTTCTCGTATTGGTCATGATAACGGTGGTATAAGATGATTGAGTTACAACAAACGTGGATGCTACCGGCGCTCATTGCAATACCCTTTATAGCAGGCCTGCTGTGCTGGTTGGTTGAGCGCTTTAACAAGCGTTTACCGCGCTGGATTGCTCTGATTGGTATGACACTGACGTTTTTATTGTCATTGGTACTCTGGCAATATGGCGACTTTAGCGGTATGAGCAAGCAGGTCATTGCGCCGCAATCGGCAGTGCCTTGGGTCGCTGAGTTTAGTGTGCCTTGGATACCGAGTTTTGGTATTAGTTTTCATCTGGCGATGGATGGTATGTCGCTACTGATGATTGCCTTAACAGGCTTGTTAGGAGTAGCGGCAGTTGCGTGCTCATGGAACGAGATTCAGCGACGCGTTGGGTTCTTCCATTTGAACTTGCTATGGAGTTTGGGCGGGGTCATCGGGGTATTCTTAGCGATTGATCTGTTCTTATTCTTCTTCTTTTGGGAGATGATGCTCGTTCCGATTTACTTCTTAATCGCTATTTGGGGTCATGATGTCGTTGGAAAAACCAAAGAATACGCGGCGACCAAGTTCTTTATCTATACCCAAGCCTCTGGGCTTATTATGCTCATTGGTATCTTGGTACTGGTGATTATCAGTTACGCGCAAAGCGGTGTGGTCAGCTTTAATTACAATGATCTGCTCGGCACTAACCTTGGTGGCTGGGAATATCCGATCATGCTCTGCTTCTTCATTGGCTTTGCGGTCAAGCTGCCTATTATGCCTTTTCATGGCTGGTTACCTGATGCGCATGCGCAGGCGCCAACTGCAGGTTCGGTGGATTTGGCTGGGGTACTGATTAAGACCGCCGCTTACGGTTTGATTCGTTTTGTTTTACCGCTGTTTCCAGCCGCTTCGCAAGAGTTTGCGCCAATAGCGATGACTTTGGGTACGATAGGTATCTTTTATGGCGCGTGGCTTGCGTTTATGCAAACTGATATGAAGCGTTTGCTTGCTTATACGAGTATCTCGCACATGGGCTTTGTTGTGTTAGCCATTTACGCAGGTACGCTACTTAGCTTACAAGGACTGATGATTCAGATGCTCGCGCACGGTTTGAGCTCGGCGGCTCTCTTTATTATGGCAGGACAGCTCTATGAGCGTTTGCATACGCGTGATCTGACCGTGATGGGCGGTATGTGGGGACAGTTCCGCTATTATGCGCCGATCTTGATGTTCTTTTGTGCCGCGCTACTGGGTATCCCAGGTACGGGTAACTTCATCGGCGAGTTTATGATCTTGTTCGGTGCTTTTGCTCAGTATCCAGTGTTTGTGGTACTCGCGACGTTTAGCTTAGTGCTGGCAGGATTGTACTCACTTATCTTGATTTATCGTGCCTTATTTGGCGCTAATAATACCAAAGAAGTTGCCTTACATGAGACGCGCTCACATGGACTGCCCGAGCGTCCGCTTAAGGATTTGGGTCGCCGCGAGATTTCACTGCTGCTGGTATTAGCAGTGGGTCTGGTCTGGCTGGGACTGTATCCGCAGCCGATTCTCGATACCTCAAGCCACTCTATGCAGTGGATCAATAACGCTTATATTTATAGTGAAGTGTCACAAGCAGATGTGTTGCAATCACTTGATGCAATGGAGGCACGTTAAGTCATGAATGATTTTATGATGAATGATTTGATGGGGCTGATGCCTTATGCGCCTATTATTATCGTGGTGATTACGGTGCTGCTAGTAATGATTGCCATTACGATCAAGCGCTCACACACGATCACAGGCACTATTACCGTTGTCGGATTAAACATTGCATTATTTACCTTAATCGGTCAGATGCTGGGCATTATTGAGCGCGGAGCCTTACTGCCTACTGCTGAGCAGCTCTTTGTCGTGGACAACTTTGCGCAGTTCAACATGATGATTATTCTGGTCTGCGCGCTGGCTTGTTGTACGCTATCTTATGCTTATCTTGCCAATTTAAAAGACAATAAAGAAGAGCTATACATGCTCATTTTACTGTCGACTGTGGGCGCGCTACTTATGGTCTGTGCGCAGCATTTAGCGGCGTTCTTTATGAGCTTAGAGCTGTTATCAGTACCGCTATATGGCTTGCTCGCTTATACGTTCTTGCGTGAGAAATCTCTGGAGTCAGGGCTTAAGTATCTGGTGTTATCAGCGGCGGCCTCAGCGACTTTGCTCATGGGTATGGCGTTTATATACGCGCAGGTAGGCTCGCTAGGATTTAAGTCTATTAGTATTATGCTGGCAGGCTCTTTTGAGTCGCCCCTATTGATACTTGGCGTTGCCATGATGATGTTCGGTATCGCCTTTAAATTATCAGCGGCGCCCTTTCATGCGTGGACGCCTGATGTCTATGAAGGCGCGCCTGCTCCTATCGCGACTTATCTGGCGTCAGTCTCTAAAGTGGCGATGATGGCATTAGCGGTGCGGTTCTTAATTGATACCTCATTGTTGGCTTTGCCCTCTGTACAGATGCTGTTGATGGTGATGGCGACTTTATCTATCTTAGTCGGTAACTTGCTCGCGGTACGTCAGACGAACCTTAAGCGTCTGCTCGGTTATTCTTCTATCGCGCACATGGGTTATGTGCTGATCGTTATTGTGAGCCTCGGCGCGGGCGCTGATAGCATCTCTAGCATGTATATGGCGGTATACGCCTTTACCTCTATTGGTGCTTTTGGTGTGGTGACTTTGATGTCAAGCCCTTACAGATTATCAGGGGAGGCGGACGAGTTAGTGCACTATCAGGGGCTGTTTTGGCGTCGCCCAGTGTTGACTGCAGTCATGACGATTATGATGTTATCGCTCGCTGGTATTCCGCTGACGGCAGGCTTTATTACTAAGCTATTCGCAGTACTTGCCGCGGTGCAAGGTACCAATTGGTTCTTGGCGGCGATGATTATCTTAGGTAGCTCAATCGGTCTGTTCTATTATCTGCGCGTGATGCTGACATTATTTAAGCGTCCAAAGGCTTACGTAGAATTCGATGTCTCTGGACAGTGGGGCTTGCGTACTGGTGGTATTATGGTCATTGGCGTAACTTTAGCTATTCTCTTTTTCGGGATACTACCGAACAGTATGATTGAATGGGCAAGCCTGGCGCGCGTTTGGTAAAAGCGCAAATAGTAAACAGTACAGAGTAACCATACTCCTTACTGATAATGATATCGAAAGAATAAGGTGCGCTAAGTTTATGTTAAGCTTGGCGCACTTTTTTGCTATTGATTATCTACAATTAAGAGCCATACCTATACTTAGTTATTTAAAATTAAGTTATTTAAGTTGGTTAGCAGTGCAGCAGTGCTATTAGCATCTAAAAAACAAAATCTATAAGAGGCCTAAGTAATGATATCGAAAGAATAAGGTGCGCTAAGTTTATGTTAAGCTTGGCGCACTTTTTTGCTATTGATTATCTACAATTAAGAGCCATACCTATACTTAGTTATTTAAAATTAAGTTATTTAAGTTGGTTAGCAGTGCAGCAGTGCTATTAGCATCTAAAAAACAAAATCTATAAGAGGCCTAAGTTATGAGTGATAATATTCAAACGGTTAAAGTATTAAGTAAGACCACTTGGACACCTAATCTATTTAGCTTTACCGTTAGTCGTCCTGATAGCTTTAAATTTACCGCAGGGCAATTTGTACGTTTGGGCGTCAATCCTAGCCAGCTAAAGCACTACAAGCACGCAGATAGCCAAACCAAAGAGACTGCGCCTGATGAGGACATCTTTCGTGCTTACTCCATTGTGTCATCGCCCTTTGATGAGGTGTTAGAGTTTTTCTCTATCGTTATCGCTGATGGTGCGTTTACCTCCCAGCTTCAGTATTTGCAAGTGGGCGACGAGCTACTACTGAACACCACGCCGTTTGGGTTTTTGACATTAGCTCGCTACCAAAAGCCTGATCCAAAAGATCTGTGGTTGCTGGCGACAGGAACAGGACTTGCGCCGTTTTTGTCGATGTTACAGGACTTACAAACGTGGCAGGAATACGAGCACATTGTCTTGGCCTATAGTGCACGCAGCCTTGATGAGCTCGCTTATGTTGAGCAGATTGAGCGCTTGCAAGAGGACTTTGGGGCGCTCGTCGATAATCCTGCAACCCTTACCTTTATCCCTATTGTGACTCGCGAAGAAGTTGAGGGTGCACTAAGTGATCGATTACCCAAGCTGCTAACTGATGGCACTTTGCAGAAGCGGGCAGGCATTGCACTCGATATCGATAGTACGCACATTATGCTGTGCGGCAATCCTGATATGGTTGAGGATACCAAGGAGACGCTTAAGAGCTTGGGGCTGGTGATGAATCGGCGCGGCGAGGGCAATATCGCGGTAGAAAACTACTGGTAATTTAAGATTTAAAATGTATGCTCTAAACCTCAAGTCAAAAAAAGACGGACTAGCCAATCGCTAATCCGTCTTTTTTTTATTTCGAGATAACTCTGTCTACACGTTGCTAGGTTCAGTGGCATCCTCTACAGGGTGAATCGGACCTTTCATCAGCTCAGGTTCACCGCCTGTACCATAGTAGTCGTCAGCAATATCATTATTTTTATCATCGTCGTTAATAATATCCTCGCCGCTACTGCCGCCAAGCAAATCACGATAGTTGACTTGAGTCTTTAGCACCAGCTGTTCTTCTTCGACCTCGCCATAGTTGACTTGCACCTTACGTAGGGTGCTCATGATTTTTTGGTTCTTTTTAAGCCAGCGATTGATATCTAGGTAGATAATCTCGTCTTTGGCACGGGCAATATTGATATAAGACAAGATAAACCCTAACGGGTCTTTTTTGAGGACGCTGTGATAAAACCAGATAGCCAGCTTGACGCCTTGACGTTTCATAAAGGACTCACAGCGTAAATTGAGTACATCAGTATAAGTGAGCTGACCAAAGACAAAACGCTGAACGTTACGATCGAGCTGGACATGCACTAAGCTAAAGTTACTTGCGACCTCAGCATAAATACCTGCGGCGTTGACCGTACAAAACAGACGAAACCAATCCTCATGCAGCTCGACTCTGATCTCTAATATCGCGCCTACATTGTCGGTGACAAACTTTTGCAGCGCATCGTTAACATACTGCTGCGCCACTGGTATCGACAATTCATCTTCGATCTTGTCAGTGGTTTTGTTATACAGATTTTTGATAGCTTGAGTAACACTGCTCCAGCCGTCACTGAATGAATCGCTAAAGCGATCACCCATGTTTTCAAAGAAATGATCAAATTTGTCTGAACGATCAAAGTTACTCAAACGGATTATCCTTGTGCTTAATTATAATATCTGATGTCTTATCCAAAAGTCATGATGCTATATACTTTATAGCATGTGCTGGTGGCTAAAAATAGTATATAGCATTGAGCGGTACTACAAAACCGATAGGCTGACATTGTAGCAAATCAGCTCATAAAGTAATAAAAACACAACAGCGCAAAGTTATCATCATCTTGGGGTGTAGCCGTTTAATCAGCCCTCATGTTATGATAGCGACCAGATTGTTGTCGCCGTTTAAGCTGAGATCTCTTGTGACCTGTAATAAAGACTTGTATCGCGATCACTTTTTTGCAAAAGCACCTAAAAAAAATATCAGCCTACCTGTCGCTATTGTCATCGCAATTGG
>NZ_JBQQFC010000040.1:0-14832 GCF_052258445.1 Psychrobacter sp. T6-1 | reverse complement strand
CCAATCATACCTGCTGCTGCCGAATAAGACAGCAGACTGATACAGAGAATCGTCACTGACAAAACCAGCCCTGAGCGCGATTCATTAAGTAGTACCTTGATGATCGTAAAAGGGCGCGCGCCCATAGATTCGGTCGCTTCGATAATTCCGCGCGGTACTTCACGCAAGTTTTGCTCGACTAAGCGGGCAAAGTAGAACGAGCCTGCAATCGCCAGCACTAATGAGGCCGCTATAGGGCCAATGCCCGTACCGACAATAGCTTTGGTAAACGGGCTCATCGCAATCATCAAAATGACAAACGGAAAAGCGCGCATAAAGTTGGTAATACCGCCAAGCACACCGTATAGCGCCTTGTTTTGCAAAAACTGTCTATCGCTAGACAAAAACAAGAAAATGCCAAACAGACCACCGATAATGATAGCAGTAGTCGTTGAGATACCTAGCATGACAAAGGTATCAACGGAAGCTTGCCAAATCTCAGAACGCAGCGCCCAAAGCTTGTCAATTGAGGTCGATAATTCAGCGCCAGTCATCATGTCAATCTCTATTTATCTATCTATTTGAGCTTAAATTTAGTCTTCTTGAACCAGACCCTGACCAATTAGAGTGGCCGCTTGAATGCTACCGTCACGGACATCGGCCACTTCAAGCAGTTGTCCTTGATGAAGCAAGGCGGCGCGGTGGCAAAGTCTGCGAATCACGCTCATCTCATGGGTGACAATAACGATAGTCACGCCTAACTGTTCATTGATATCGCGCAAGCAGGTGAGCAAACTACGGGTGGTCGCAGGATCAAGCGCCGAGGTGGGCTCATCGGCGAGCAATACTTTAGGGCTTGGCGCGATAGCACGAGCGATACCGACGCGCTGCTTTTGACCGCCTGATAACTGCGCAGGGTAGTGACTGGCGCGATCAGTCAAATCAACAATGGCAAGGCACTCCATCACCCGTTTATGAATATCGCGGCTAGGGTAGCCTGACACCGTTAAATTGAACGCGACATTATCAAAGACAGTACGATTAGACATCAAGTTAAATTGCTGAAAAATCATGCCAATATTGTGCCGCGCTACGCGCAAATCGCTGGCAGACAGTGTCGTTAAGTCCGTACCATCGATAATAACCTGACCTGAATCTGGACGCTCAAGCATATTAATTAGACGCAATAAGGTTGATTTACCTGCGCCTGAGTACCCCATAAGGCCGAATATCTCGCCTTGCTGAATAGATAGTGAGGTCGGCTCAACCGCAGTAAACCAATGCGCCCTACCGTCTGCGCCTTTGATCGAGCGGTCGCTCATAAAGCTTTTGGTCACATCTTTTAGGGCAATCATGTCGCTCATGGCAGGCTCGATATCTGCTAGATTTTATTTTGCAAAGAAAACAATAGGTATTTATAAGGGGCGACAATATAGCATATTAGCAGGGAGCTTGGGTATAGCGAGTGTTGTCGCTAGTACAGACACTATCGTTGTATAAAAAACGCAAGGTCAAATCGTTAAAGGCGTGTGTCAATTAATGTCATGCTGATATGACAAAGCGAGCTAGGCTTATGCCAAATAGAGAAAGAGCTTTATATCAATCAAAAACGCGTTAGAGATGACTGTCATGATCATGAAAGTCATAGTCTGGATTATGCTGCACAGGTAGTACGACCAAAAATCGCGTATGACCATTTATAGTATCGGTTTTGATATAGCCTTGATGAGCGGTGACAATTTGCGCCACGAGCGATAACCCCAGACCTGAGCCTTTTTGCTTTTGTTGCAGGCGCACAAAGGGACTAAAGATCTCTTTGCGCTTATCTTTAGGAATGCCTGACCCTTCATCGATAATAGCTAACACGGCATACTTAGCTACGGGTTCGGCAAGATCTGCTTTTGGTTTATTGAGGTGCTTTTTGAATAAGCCTTCTTTACGAGGTAAAGCTGCGTTCTCACCGCTTTCGATTTCCTTGTTTTCGCTCTTTTTAGGCATTAAAGATGCAAGTGCTGAGGCCGGTGGTCTGTCGGAGGCGCTAAGTTGTGCATCAGTGATACTTTCAAGGTCGTCATTGATAGAAGGTTCAGGAGCGATGTTTTTCTTATCATCAAGAATGAGCGATTCACCGTTTTTGTAGATGATAGGCACAGGTAGATCTACGCTTTTTGTATCAAGCGTTTGTTCATCTGCATGAGTGGTATCCGCTACACTGCCTTCGATTGTCTCATCGCTTTTTAGTTCATCATAATAAGCCAGATCCGAGAGGTTATGATCAGCAAAGCTGCTATTCATAATGCCTTGCAATAGATAGTCAGGCACAGTGTCCGCTTGCTCAAGCGTCTGTACGCCATAGAGTAGGACCGTGATAGGCGGCGTGCCATGCAGCATCGCGTTGGTCAAAAGGTTACGGATAAGGTGAGTGAGCATTGAGGCTTGCCCATCAATAGTAATGTGCTTGCCGATGAGCGTAGCTTCAGGATAGTGTTGGCGCTCTTGATTGACCACGTCGTATAAATCAAGGCGCTCTATTTGCTGGACGGCGTGACCTGCATCTAAGCGACTGACCAAAAGGATACTCTCGACCAAGTCATTAAGACCAGACAAATCGCGGTTCACTGCTTGTGCGCGCTTATCAAACTTGGCTTTGGTATCAGGCGGCATACCGCTTGCAAGCATATCCATCATCTCAATTTGCAAGCGAATACGGGTGATAGGTGTACGCAGCTCATGAGAAGCGTGAGCGAGTAGTAGATTGTTAGCATCAATAAGGTGCTCAATCTTTTGCGCGGCTTGGTTAAATCCACGAGCAAGGGAGGTAATCTCATCATTGCCGCGCGCATTAACGCGAACACTAAAGTCGCCATCACCAAGCTGAGCCATCTGCTGACTCATCTGATTGAGGCGCCAAGTCATATTGCGAGCAATCCACCACAGTACCCCTGCCATAATGATGAGCAGCAGTAGCGTACCTGTAAATAGATTTAGCGCAGCAGAGAGCACAGGCTTTTTGGGTGGCAGGCGCGACTCATACAGTAGCGTATAGCCCGTACTGCTATAAACTTGTGCTTGTTGGGTGGGCGGGGAGTCGGCAAAGGAGGGAAAAGCGCGCATCAATAAAGACGGCGGCGCAGGCAGCTCTAGTGGCAGATCACTATTATCCGTCTGCATAAGCAGGCGACCGTCATTATCGTATAGTCCCATTTTTGCTTGCAAGGACTCATCAAAGATATCGAAGCTTTTTTTGACGACAGCAAGCATAAATCTCGCCTGCAATCGATTGTCATTGCTAATCGAGACATTGAGCTCATTTAAAAACGGGTCTATTTGTCCAAGTATTTGCGTAGCCAGTACTTTGGAGCGGATACTGGCGTCTTTGTCATGAACCAGCTGCGTGAGCAGTACCATAGCGACGGCAAAAAGCGTCAATGCCAGCATGACGCTGGCAAATAGTTTGGCAAATACGGAACGAAAGCCCAGCTGCTGCATCAACGAGTCTCTACTATCAAGCTATCATACCTGATCGGTGGCAAACTGATAACCCACGCCGCGTACCGTGATAATGCGTTTGGGCTGACGAGGATTGTCTTCAATCAATGCGCGCAGGCGTGAGATATGCACATCTATAGCACGATCGATATTGTCTGAGCTGTCGTCGTTGGGCATCGCTTGCCACAATTGCTCACGGTTGAGCACTTTGCCCGAATGCGTAGCAAAATAATGTAATAGCTGGAATTGATGAGTGGTTAAACGTACAGGCTTGTCATCGATAGTAACTTCATGGCTATCTGGAAACACGCTGAGACGACCAAAGGTCAAGCTGTCTGACTGACTGTCTGCTTGATTGGGCTGCTCATGACGGCGGATGACCGAGCGAATACGTGCCAGTAGCTCACGCGGCTCAAAGGGTTTGGAGATATAATCATCAGCACCCATCTCAAGTCCAAGCACTCGATCTGTGGTATCGCCCTTTGCCGTAAGCATAATAATAGGGACTTTATTAGTCATGTTATTCTTATTACCACGAATCTTTTGGCAGACTTGCATACCGTCCATATCAGGCAGCATTAAGTCTAGCACTACCAAATCTATATCGCGCTCTTTGGTATCTAAAATATCGAGACCTTCTTGACCAAGACCTGCATGATGCACATCGTAATAGTTCATAGTGAGATAATCACTAATCAGTTCGGCCAAATCCGGATCGTCTTCAATCAATAAAATCTGCTTACTCATAGTCCATCCTCAAATTGTCGTTGTTATTTATTATGGCTTCTCAAAACTATTTTGCCTAATTCATCCCTTACTAAACAAGACATGCTTTGTTAATGTTTCTATACAATGTAACAGCAAATAAAGTTATGGAACAGACCTATCTATAACAAAGATATTAAGAAACGATGACCAGCTTACCAGCAGACTCGACGGGCAGATCAGCCAAACATATCAAACTATCATTACTCACACCTGCGATAAGGTACTGCTCGGTACTTGGATCATATTCAATGACCTCAACGGGCTGACGAGTCAGGCGCTGGTCTTGCTTGATGATCCAAATATTGGCATTCAATGGCGCAGCGGTTTGATAGGGCGGCTTTTGTAAGGCGCTCAAGTCCACATCATGAAGCGCACTTTTGGGCACGATAGTACCGACTTCTATTTGACCGTAATTGACACGACCCGTAGCACTCATCCCCGGTAATAACTGCGCGCGGCTGACCTCGTTGTCGATAACGCTGACATAGACTAAAAGTTGCTTGGTCGTATTATCAACAGTCAATTTGCTCACTTGACCTGTAAAAGTATCCGTTAATGCTTCAGCACTAAAATTGACCGTCTGCCCGACAGAGAGCTGAGGCTTGGCCTGAATCGGCAAGGTTGCAACAAAATGCAGATTGCTCTTTTCACCAAGTTCTAAGAGTAGCTTGCCTGTCTTTACCGTTTGCCCAGCTTCAATGAAGAGTGCGCTCACATAACCTGAGGTTTTGGCGATTACCGTAACTGGCGTAGATGCAGATTTATTTTTGTTAGAGGTTAAAGTAGCTGTCTTGGGTATGTTATTAGTATCTACGGCTTTAGCTTGGCTTTTAGTGTCCTGCAAGTTAGAGGCAATATCGCCTGATTCTTTATTATTTTTATTGGATATATTGCTTGTCGCTTGCTCGATAGATGCTTTATCTTCTGATTTATTATCTTCTGGTTCATTGCCTTTTGATACGTTATCCTTTAATGCCTTTGTAGCACTACTATCAGAGAGTGTTTGATCGCTAAGAGTATTCGCCTTTTTTGCTTCGCTATTAGTGTTGGTTGCCTGTCGATACACGACAAATAAGGGCGATCCTTTTTCTACCCAGTCGCCCTCTGCAACCAGTATCTTATCTATGATCAAGTCCTTTGCCGCAATCAGCTTTTGCTCCTCGGCAGGCTCAAGTGTGCCTTGTAGACCTAGGCTTGGCTGATAGCGAGACGACTTAATATTTAAAATATGCTCTGGACTCATCAAAACACTGTCAGCTTCAATGATAACGGGCGCTGCCTGCTCATTTGAGTTTAAAGCTGTGTCATCAGTTGCAGGCGGCGGCTGACAAGCAACAAGTAAACAGGCACTTAATACATAAGTGGCACTTATCTTGCATCTTTTTTTGAATAAACGTGAAGAAAAAGTCATACCAGCTACCTTGATAAACAGAAATTTATTATATAGTGAAAAAGGTAGGTTGTAGGCTAATAATTTGCGTATATATATGTTGGCAAGCGATAGATAAATTTTTTAACGTTGGACAATAGATTTTAAATAGCTGGAAAAGCCTAAATAACTATGCTAAAACAAGCGTTGATACATTTTCATTACAAACAAAAAGTATTTGGCAATATTTGAATATATACAAATGGTGATGACTTGCTTTATCTCATTATCACAATCAAGTAGCATAGACGACAAAAGAAGATAATGAGTACAAAATCAAATCATGCTTTAACCACTTAACTTGTGGTTTAACGATAATCAAATAACAAAGCGCTCGTTAAATAATGGCAACATGAATACAGTCGTTTATAGGATAAGAGTATATGGAAAATAATTTTGACGGGCTAAAAATAATGGTCATTGATGATTCAAAGACTATTCGCCGCACGGCAGAGACGCTACTGCAAAAGGCAGGATGTGAGGTTGTAACAGCTATCGACGGGTTCGATGCTTTAGCCAAGATCGTAGATAACAATCCAGATATTATTTTTGTAGATATTATGATGCCGCGCTTAGACGGTTATCAGACTTGTGCTTTGATTAAGAATAATCCTGATTACGCCAGCAAGCCTGTCATTATGCTGTCATCAAAGGACGGGTTGTTTGACAAAGCACGCGGACGTATTGTGGGTTCTGATGAGTACTTAACCAAACCCTTTAGTAAAGATGAGTTGTTTGAGGCTATTAACCAGTATCGCTGATAGCAGAGCAATCAAGCCAATATTTTAAAGTACACCACCGATAAACAAAGGATATACCCATGACTACTGTATTAGTCATCGACGATTCGCCCTCTGAGATGGCAAAATTTCGTGACATGCTGGCCAAGCACAACTTTCAGATACTAGAAGCTATCAATGGTGAGCAAGGCTGCCAAATGGCAACGGATCATCAGCCAGATGTCATCTTAATGGATGTGGTTATGCCTGAGATGAACGGTTTTCAGGCGACGCGAAAGATAACGCGCGGCGCGACAACCTCGCACATTCCTATTGTGATGATCAGTACCAAAAGTCAGGAAACTGATCGGGTATGGGGCAAGCGTCAGGGCGCCAAAGAGTATATCACTAAGCCTGTTGATGAGTCTGAGCTGCTTGATACTATTCGTAGAGTGATGGAGTAACTTGTGGCATCTAGAGGGTTCATTGAGCTTTTACGTCTAGCCGACTTAGCGCGTGCTCGCAAAAGCGGCCGCCGCGGCGGGCAGGAGTCTGATTGGCAAGGACTGGTTTTTGATATTGGCGGACAACGACTCATCGCCCCTATGGGCGAGGTGTCTGAGGTTTTGATGATGCCTGAGTATACAACCATGCCTCTGGTTAAGCCTTGGATGTTAGGGATTGCTAATATTCGTGGGCGCCTGCTGCCTTTGACTGATATGTCCAAATTTTTGCAGATACCAAGCATGCGCACGCAAATGAGCCAGCGCAAGGTACTTGTGATCGATCACGAGACCATGTTCTCAGGACTATTGGTCGATCAAGTGCTCGGTATTGAGCAGTTTAGTCAAGATCAGTACCGAGCAGAAGCCATTGATAGTCAGTCGCCTTTTGCGCCTTACAATCATGGCAAGTTTTATAAGGATGAGCAAGATTGGTTCATCTTTATGCCAAGCTTGCTAGCGCAAGATAAGCGCTATAGCGACGCTGCCATATAATAAGCTGTCATATAATAATAAATAAGATTATAGCGACTGATTGTGATACATCAGTACTCACGTAGACCTTTAGCTATCAAGCGCAATAATCTTGATGGGGACAAGGTCAGTCACGATAAGATTTTTGCGACTGTTTTAAAGGAATGAGCACGATGAGTAATATTACAAAAAGCCCAGCGATCGGGCCAAATAGATCTGTATCGGTACCCAAAGAGAGCGCCAACAAGTGGAAAGGGGTACTTGCCCTTTTGGCCTTGGTGAGCGTAGCCTGTTTATTTTGGCTTATAAGCTCGCTATCTTCGGTCAGTGAGTACGTGACTAACTTTAATCAATCAATAGTGATACCTGCGCTGATATTTGTGGTAGCGCTATTGGGTATTTTGTATGCTTTGTCGCAGATATTTGGACAGCGAGGCAGCTCTGAGCGTTTATTGATCGAAAAAGAGACACTGCGTAATCGTCAAGAAGCCGACGCGGAATCTGAGCGTGCCCGTCAAATTCAAGAAGAGAATGATCGTAACCAGATGGCCATTCTGCGCCTGCTTGATGAGTTAGGTGATTTGGCAGATGGTGACTTGACTGTGAATGCGACAGTATCAGAGGATTTTACTGGAGCGATTGCAGACTCCGTAAACTTTGCAATTGACCAACTTCGTCAGCTCGTCACAGCTATTAACAGCACCGCAGATCGGGTATCGCGCTCATCAGAGCAAACGCAGGTCAACGCCTTTGAGCTTGCCCGCGCCTCAGAAGATCAAGCACAAGAGATCGCAGGCGTATCAGCGTCGATTAGTGAGATGACGCTCTCTATTGATCAGGTATCTAATAACGCTGCTGAGTCAGCTGCCGTCGCCAAACGTTCTGTTGCTATTGCCTATAATGGTGCTGAGGTCGTACAGCGCTCTATCGATGGTATGAATGTCATTCGAGATCAGATTCAAGAGACCTCAAAGCGTATCAAACGCTTAGGCGAGTCCTCACAAGAGATTGGTGATATTGTCGGACTGATTAACGACATCGCTGATCAGACCAATGTGTTGGCATTGAACGCCGCTATTCAGGCTTCTATGGCTGGGGAAGCTGGGCGAGGCTTTGCGGTCGTCGCCGATGAGGTTCAGCGTCTCGCTGAGCGCTCAGCCAACGCCACCAAACAGATCGAAACTCTGGTTAAGACAATTCAGACAGATACTAGCGAAGCGGTTGTATCTATGGAATCAACGACATCAGAGGTGGTGCGCGGTGCGCGCCTAGCACAAGATGCTGGTGAGGCGCTTGAGGAAGTACAAAACGTATCTAGCACCTTGTCTGATCTTATTGAAAACATCTCAAATGCAGCGCAGCAGCAAGCAAGATCTGCGGGAAGTATCTCGCAAACTATGACGGTTATTCAAGACATCACCTCGCAAACCTCATCTGGTACGATGGCGACAGCGCGTTCAATCGGTGAGCTAAGCGAGATGGCATCAGCACTACAAGAGTCAGTTACTGGCTTTAAAATCTCAAATGACGATGAGCAAATAGACGACGCTCACTACAGTTTTTAATTAAAGTACAGAGCCTTTGATTAGAGCATAAAGTGTTTGATGAGAGCATAGAGTGTTTGATGAGAGCGTGCAGTTTTTGATAAAAGCGTAAGGGGGAGACCCTGCGTTATTTAGCATGTTGCGATTGACTTTATTTACAGTCAGTCTTTGGGCGTTTGGTAGTCCGCCAAAAAGATCAAAGCGCTCAATTTTGTGCCAGAAAACCAGTCGCTCCACCTATTGTAAAGTCACTAAATGACAATAATCAGTGCCCAAAAGAGTCAGGATTAACTTATGAAAAATAAGCCCAAGGATATGGTGACGCTTGAGTGGCTACTACCCTCTCTCAACCAGCAGCTCACACAAGTTGCTGAGGACTGGCAACTAGGTTCTGACAATACAAATCCTCAGCAGACCGTAGATCATTACCAAAAGATCATCGATGCGCTGACGATAGCAGACTTGCCTGTGTTGGTAGAGCTGGCTGACAAGCTTAGGTTGCTGATACAAGTAAGCGCTCATACATCACTGGCTGATAAAGACAGACGCACAGGAATGTTGTCGCATCAGTTATTGCAGCATGAGCTAATGGAGTATGTAGAAACAGGAAGCTATCACACCGAACTGCTGAGCGATACTGTAACCGAGCTGACGCGAATACTCGCTACTAATCAAACGACTCAAGACATCTCAGTTGCGAGCATGCAAGGCCTTGACTCTACTACCAATGATAGAGTTGCTATTAGTGACGCTGTGATCGATAACACTGCTACTGACAATATCGATGTGATGGACGCCACTAATGTTATGGACGTCACTAATGTTATGGACGTCACTGATATAGACGGCATTGACGCCTTATCCAAAGATCAATATCAGCAATTATTGTTCGCTTGGCGTCAGCAAGTACAGCAGCTACTTACTATCAATGAGAATCATCGGCCCATCCTAAAAATACTAAAAAAGGTTAGTCATTACCTAAAGCAAACTGCTACTAATGCTGAGCAAGAGCGTCTTTGGCACCTCACTACACTATGGCTCAGTGCTCTTGCACATAATCATATCCCTTTACCTGAACATTATGCCTCACTACTTGCATCATTAGAGCAAGTGATAGAGTCAATCCCAGCGCATAACAATGATGACACTTATCAAGACACTCAAGATACGCTTAAGACACTGACAAATACGATTTATACTGAGCTATTGGCACTCAATGACATCGATGAGCAAACGCTTACGCTCAGTCACTCTTTGATGGATGAGTCATTTAACATCTTATCTCATACCCTAACTGAGCTTGAAACCGTTATATTTAATCTCGACAACCCTCAGACTGTGGCGTCTTCAATGCATCGTATCAGCATGCAGCTTGAGCATAGTGGACAGTCCGCTTACGCAGACCAAGCTCGCATTACCGCGCAGGATACCGAGCAAAGTATGTCATCAGAAGCAGGATTTGCATCGCAGCAGTGGCAGATTGAGCATCAGCTCCAGGAGCTATATAGTGATATCTATCGGACGCTAGACGATGATCAGGCAGCAGATGAGCAAATAGATAATGCTGCGCCAGAAACAACAGCACCTACCGATACAATAGAGTGGACAGCGCTTGATCTAGACGATGATGACTTTGATGATACAGACAATACCTATGATGAGAGTAGCCCTGTTCATGCCCAAGCCTTAGATGACACTGATCATATTAGTTTGGATGATATTGATTTTGAAGACATTAATTTTGAAGGTATTGATTTTAAGAGCACTGATTTTGAAGGTATAGACAGTTTTGATAATCTGCCCAGCGATGATATAGATCTTGAGAAGCAGATGTCATTTGATGAGAACGAAGATGATCAAAAGCTTAATCTTAAAGCCAAAAGTTTTGATGTAGATAAAGACACGCACGATGCCTTTATTGAGAAATCAATGGAAGTCATCAGTGACCTGCAAGATTTTTTACCCGTTTGGGAACAAGATCCCCAAGACCCAACGGCTTTGACAGAGATTCATCGCGGCTTTTTTGTGTTAACGAGCTTAAGCCGTATGGTTGATGCTGTAAGCATTAGTGAGATGACAGCATCTATTGCGCACTTACTCAATGATCGCTTAGACAACGCTAAGCCTGTGCAAGAGGCAGTTGTGACTTTAGTGACTGAGGCGATAGCTCATTTGCCCGAAATGGTCAGTGATTTTAGTGACCCTCAAGATTCAAGCTTTGATGCCAGCGTTATAGTGGCTAATAGTCGTCACTTACTAGACAATACGACAGATGATTTGGACGCTAGTGCGACGAGCACTAACGCTATCGAAGTCGATAACGAGCTTTCAAATAGTGATGACATCAATGACCATTTTGATGTAGAAAACGTGCCTAGCAAACAACAGCCTGTTTTAGCAGTTGCAGATTTGCCTGCAGCGCTACTTCCCTTTATGCCAGACATTGGGCAATTACCCCTTGATGCCAACGATGCTGATCCAGACATCAAAGATATCTTTATAGAAGAGGCTGAAGAAGTCTTAGCTGAGATCTCGCCTTTGTTTGAAGAGTGGCAGCATAACTTGGACAATCTGACGCTTTTACAAGACATCCGCCGCGGCTTTCATACCCTAAAAGGCTCAGGGCGTATGGTTGGTGCCAACTATACCGCTGAGCTTGCTTGGTCTATAGAGAATATGCTTAATCGTATATTAGATGGCAATGTTGTGGCGTCAGCACCTATAAAGACGCTTATTAGCGACGTACTGACCGCGTATCCTGGCATGATGGATGTTTTTGCCGCAGGCACTCATAATTATCCAGCAGATGTGCCTTTGTGGATAGCGTGCGCCAATGCATACAGCCAGCAGCTTGGAGATGCGTTTGATTATAATTTGATAAGAGATAGCACTTCGATAAAAGACAGCTTTGATTTGGCTCAAGCTGAATCGATGACCTCTACCACTGGGTACAACGTAGACGTCGATAGTACGCTACAAACTATTTATTCTATTAATGAAGTAATGGCAGAAGCGCCAGTAGCAATGCCGCCGCAAAGCGAAGAAGAACAAGAGTTTTGTAAGATATTTATCGAAGAAGCAGAAGAGTTACTACAAGATATTAATGATTTTGTTATCTTGCACAAAGACGCCACTGAAGTTGACGTAAGTGACGATATTGTCCGCGCTTTTCATACCTTGCGAGCTGCCTCAGGATCTAGTGCTTTGACAGCTATTAGTGAAGTTGGTGCCACGATAGAAAAAAGCCTAGAGCAATTGCAGCAGCAAGACACGCCGATGAGTGCGCAGCATATTACAGCGCTAACCCAATCTGTGACTTTGATTGATGGGTATTTAAATAGTTATAAGCAGAGCATTAAGCCCCAAGCTTTGACGCCTGAGAATACCCAAAGCCAGCAAGATTTAGTCTCCTTGCAAGCAATGCTTGAAGAGGATACGGTCATAGCACCTGACAATCAGCTGAGCGTTGCCCAATTGTTAGAAGATGATATTGACTCTCTATTAGATGCCGAGTGGCAGTTCACTAAAGTGCTCGAAGCCGCAGATATAGAGCAGACTACAGCCTATATTACCAAGCAAAGAGCGCAAATTGAGCGCCTAAGTCAAAAGACTCAAGAGTCGCCAAAGTTCAGCGCGCTGCTTAGCGCTTTAGATAATGCCTACGCCTATCTGAGCGCTCATCCAGAGCAGGCCTTTGATACTGACAATCAAAGCATACTTCTAGACGGTCATGCCCAATTGGTCGATTTGTTTGATGCGTTAGCTGCTAGCATGTCTTTGAAGGTCGATGGTCAAGTTCTAGAGAACTTGAATAATCTGGTTGATGACAGTGCTGAGACGAGCAAGCTTATCAATAGACCCTTTGCAAATGAGCATGCTACAACCGACAGCTCTATGGACGATGATTATCACCAGGCACAAAGCACTGATTTACAAAGCGACGATTCACAAAACGCTTATGCAGAAAGTATTGAGGCTCAAAGTGTTAAAACTCAAAGCGTTGAAGCTCAAAGTACTGATATGGCATCAGTCAAAAGCCGCCGTGATATAGAGACACAAAGCGAAGCTATCGATACCGACGCTGAACTATTAGAGATATTTTTGGAAGAAGCGCAACAGCTTGATGGCGCTATTGCGCAAGCCTTTGCTAAGTGGCGCATTGACATTGATGACTTTAGTGCCTTAAAGGAGTTGCAGCGCTACTTGCACACCATAAAAGGTGGCGCGCAGATGGCTGAGATCAAAAGTATTGCAGATCTGACGCACGAAATTGAGAGTATCTACGAAGGCTTTATAGAAGCAAAGATAGAGCCAACACTACAGTGGGTTGATATCATGCAAAGGGTGCAAGATGTCTTATCGCTACAGATCACCCATACTGTCAATTATCATGAGTCCTTTTTTGCCGCCTCTTTAACGACTCAGCTAAAGCAGCTGGCAACATCAAAAGTCTTGCCAGAACAAGTTGAGCTGATACTACCTGTACCGAAACCACCTGTACCGAAACCACCTGCACCGACACCGATCACTACAGGGGTATCAGTAGAAGTACAGAATCCATCACAAGAGGATAAGCGTGTAAGTTTAGAGGACTTAATTAATAGCTCTTGGCCAAATGGCTTACCCGATAGCGATATCTTAGATGTATTCTTAGAGGAAGCTGAAGAGATTACCAATCGCAATCAGAATCTATTAGCACTGATAAGCGATGCTGATACAGTGGCTAATGTGCAAGTACTGCAGCGTGATTTGCATACGCTAAAAGGCGGCGCGCGTATGGTTGACGCCAGTGGTATCGCCGACCTTGCGCATGAGATGGAGACCGTCTATGAGTCCCTAGCAGACGGTCGTCGTCCCGCTACTGACACTATTAAAGCCCTGCTAGTCGCCTGTCATGATTGGTTAGCTGACGCTATAGCGATACTCAAGCAACAAGTCAATCCGTCAGCCCCCGTGTCTTTAATCAGCGCCTTACAGCAATTTATCAAAGATCCAAAGCAGCTAGTATCCATACCAAAAGAATCTTTGCAAGAACAGCGCCGCGCAATCATGGCAGCTCAAGCACCGCTACCATTACAAACAAAGCTGCAAACGTTAACTACTACAACTTTGCAAGAGGCATCGTCTACAAAGCTGCCTGCATATCAACCATCAGAGGCTTTAGCTCAAAGCCCAAATCAGCAGCAAATAACTCCTAATGGTCACGACATCAGTGTCATGCCTGATATGAGTGGTCAGTTCGCGCAGCAAGAGCAGCGAGCGGATAGCAATGAGATGATCCGAATATCAGGTGGCCTCATTGAGCACATGATTAACTTGTCGGGTGAGTCAGCGATTAACCGTGCTCGTATCGATATGGGTATGAGTAGCTTGACCGGTAGCATTGAGGAGATGGGAGTAACTGTACAGCGTCTCGCCGATCAGTTGCGCCGAATGGAGATTGAGCTTGAGGCGCAAATCCTATCACAGATTGATGAAGAGCTTATTAATCATGAAGGATTTGATCCGTTAGAGATGGACCAATATTCATCCTTAAATCAGTTGTCTAAGTCCTTAACGGAGTCCGCCTCTGATTTGATTGACATTAACAGCACCTTGCTTGAAAAGACGCGAGATAGCGAAAGTCTACTACTGCAGCTATCTCGGACGCAAACAGAGCTACAAGATGGCTTGATGAACTCTAGAATGGTGCCGTTCACCCGTCTAAAACCTCGTCTTGAGCGTACAGTGCGTCAAACTGCCAATCAGCTTAACAAAAGAGTCGCTCTAACAATCAAAAACGCAGAAGGTGAAATAGACAGAACTATCCTAGAGCGTATCACTTCGCCTTTAGAGCATATGCTACGTAATGCTGTCGATCACGGTATTGAAGATGCCAAAATACGTGAGAACGCTGGCAAGAGTAGTGAGGGTAATATCTCACTAGA
>NZ_JBQQFC010000039.1:0-14893 GCF_052258445.1 Psychrobacter sp. T6-1 | reverse complement strand
TTTGTGTTCGATAACCTGTCCAATCTCCAGAGAACCAATCAAGCCGATTGGCATAATGCTGGCTAGACGCTGGCAAGTTTGCTTGTAGATTCTGAGAATTATCATATTGCGTCAGATAACGATACTCAGGTAAACGGCTATCTAGGACACTACCGCGTATTTCAATCAATCTATTTTGCTCATCTTCAGCGACGGATCGAAACATCAGAATCGTTGGCAGCATAGGCATGGTTTTGATACGAGTGATATTGTTGATATTAGCCGCTGCTAGCGTTTGCTTAGCTTTGTCTTGAGCATAATATTTTAAACCTAGCGATAATAATAAATAGCTACTACTGACAACGAGCATCCACAGCGCAAAACGCTGACAATTTGCGAGTAAACCTTTTTTAAAAATACCAAGATTACGCCCCTTTATGATTCCAATAATCATGGCGATAAGCAGCGGCAAAGTATAAAGCGGATCGATAATAAAAATGGAGGCAATGCTAAAAGGGGTCAGCGCTAACGACTCTTGCAATGGCCACAGTAGTTGTGTGCCATAAACGGTAAAGCTGTCTAAGATCGGATGGGTCGTCAGTGCTAAAGTCATGGCAGCAGCTAAGCGTTTACCCGAGTAGGGCAGAGGTATACCGTGCCATTGATGATAGCGAGTAATCAACCATGAGCCGATTAATCCGACAGCAGTTAGGACAATGAGCGAATGACTAAAACCGCGATGGTAGGTCATGTTGCTAATGGGATCACCGTAGCGAATAAGTACGTCCAAATCTGGTAGCGTGCCGAGCATTGCACCGTATAGATAGGCTTTGCGACCTTGGTATTTACCGAGGAGTGCGCCTTGGACGCTCGCACCTAGGACGATTTGACTGAGTGAATCCATTGGTTTTGACTGGCTCTTTCAGAAGATTTTAGGAATAGGTTTGTGGGTTGTAAGTATTTAAAAATTAGTTTTTCATCTATAGTTATTTTTTAAAATCAATTTTTGTTTTCGGATAATATGAATTTGCATAGTGGTTTGCTGGGCTAAAGCCACAGCCTACAAAGAGCTTATGTTTATAATCCTACAATACTTCAAACCCAAACTTACCCAGCGCTTCTCGTAGCATCGCAATATTATAATAAGCATGCGCATTGACGGTGTTTTGAAAGAAGATATATAACGTATCGAAATGCTGGCGCTGATTGGCGATCGCTTGTGCCCAGTCCTGCATTTCCGCCTCAGTGTAGCGATAATCATGACGGTCGCTCGCACTCATCGCATCCCACCAGCCCGTATTATTGCCGTGCATCCGCAGATAGCCAGTGCGCTGGGTAAATATCAATCGCGAAGGCGGTAGACCATTGACCTTAGGGTAGTCGACGCTACACCAAATGAGACCTTGCTCTGTAAAGCTATCGACCACTTGCGGGGTGTGCCAGCCATTATGACGAAACTCGACCGCTAGCGGATACCCGCCAAACCAGCTGACGAGATTGGCAAGATACAGCCTATGCTCGCGCGTACGATCAAAGCCATGCGGGAATTGCAATAATAATGGCGCTAAGCAATCGGCTTCAATGAGTGGCGTTAAGGCGGTGAGAAAAGCCCCAGCATGTTCCGCTGTGCCGCGTCTAGCATGAGTGAAGTCTTGATGCAATTTGACTGCAAATTTAAGCTCACTATCTGCTTGCACATAAGCTTTATTGACCATGCCCGCAAAAGCCTTTTGCCCGATAGGCGCATAAAAGGTGCTGTTAATCTCCACCGCGCCGTATTGCTTGGCGTACTCCCGCAAAAAGTCAGTCTTTTTGGTGCCTTGAGGATAAAGTGTGCCTAGCAAGTCCGTATCGCTATAGCCGCCAGTGCCAAGATAAATGGTAGGAGTAGAGCGCTTGTCCATGTTAACCACTCTTCGATGATTTAGTTTTTTGACATTTATAAGGCTATTTTTTTCTAGCCCACAACCATTCTATAAGGGCTAACAGGGCGTTGCTGTTATCGTCTATTAGCTCACGAGTAATAGCGCTGCGCCCGTTATCGAAGAGCGATTGCGCGTAGTCTTTGGCAGCGTCTACGCCCATGAGTTTGACGTAGGTGGATTTGTCTAGTTTTTCATCGCTGCCAGCAGGTTTGCCCAAATCATTAGTATTGCCAGTCACATCCAAAATATCATCTTGCACTTGAAAGGCCAGCCCAATGTGCTGCGCGCAGTCTTGTAGTGCCATACGCTCTTGCGCGGTCGCACCGGCACAGATACCACCCATGAGCATAGCGGCTTCTATCAGCGCACCTGTCTTGTCACGGTGAATGGCTTCTAACTCACTTTGGGTGATACTAGCGCGGGCTTCGGCATTGAGATCAAGCATTTGTCCTGACACCATACGCCGCGCACGCGGCGCAAATACTGCTGACATCATGCTGGCAAGCGTCGCATCAAAGGGTGCAAAGGTTGGTATTTCAGCGCTTAACACTTCAAAAGCTAGCGTTTGGAGTACATCGCCTGCTAATAGTGCGGTGGCTTCATCAAAGACAATATGAGCGGTGGGCTGACCACGGCGCAGCTCGTCATCATCCATACAAGGCAAATCATCATGTACTAAGGAGTAGGTATGCAACAGCTCAACTGCTAGCGCAGCCCGCCTACACATATCATAGCGCGAGTCATAATCTAGGATATTTTCTAAGCCGCTGTTTTTTGAGTCATCGCTTGCCAAACCGCCATCCATCGAATCAATATTTATCAAATCAGCGCCGACTACATTCTCATCATCCTTTGTGCCGCCCTCATAAATATTGGCAAAACTACTAGCGACCAACAGTGGGCGCACAAGCTTTCCCTGACCTGTCATGACATAGCGACAAGCGTCATTAAGCGGACTTGGCAGCTTAGCATAGGCAAATAAGGTATCAATATCTTGCGCCAAATGCGCGCGCACCGCGTTATAAAAATCATCAAAATTACTAAAGGGAACAAATTGAGGTGCTAAGGATGGTATAGAGGACATAGGTAAATTCAACCACTAAATAGAGAGATAAAAAGCTGTCGCTGCTAGTGTAACATGATAGATATAAGGGCAAGTATAAGCGCTTTGATAACGTCAGATTTTGGATATTGTATTTCGCTTTATAAGGTACGCGCGAGAGCTAACTTTGGTTACGTATTATCGATTTAAATTGTCATGTAAATGTGTTCTGATAAGGGGTCGCCTGTTGGTAAGAGCCAAGCACATTACGAGTATTATTAAATTAATTTCAGTGTACAAGTATTCACATAAAGGATATCGCTGATCAAGTAAACGGCTCGTCTTATTTAAGAGTGACTTACGAGTGCGGTTTTAGCTTGTGACAGTTAGGGGCACAATCCCCTACACTAATTGACGGTACAAGCCAGTCAAGAGCACTAATTGACGATACAAGACCGCCGAGGGCACACGTTAGCGATACAAGCTAATCAACAGCAACAGCTGCTCTAAATTTTTGTGCGTTAAATAATAAAAGATAATCACGTTGTACGCCAAATATCCCATTTATAAGTATAAGTGGGTTTTATGGCTGTATTATTACTCTAATCACCAATAAGTCGCGGATGACTATTACCGTGTTTATTAGGTGACTTTCATCACACCGCTTTAAACGTAGCAAGGAGTTTCAAATGGTATACCAAGGAAATCGCATCACGGTCAGCATGACTGAGGACGGCATTGCTAATATGCAATTCAACGCTGAAGGTGAGAGCGTTAATAAGTTCGATACCGAGACCAACAAACAATTTGGCGAAGCAATCACTGCGCTTGAGAATTCAGACAATGTTAAAGGTTTGATTGTCACTTCAAGCAAAGGCGTGTTTATCGCAGGCGCTGATATCACAGAGTTCGTCGCTTCATTCAAAAACCCAGAAGAAGATATCAAAGCTTGGGGCATCAAAATCAACGGTGATTTCAACCGTTTTGAAGATCTGCCTTTCCCAAAAGTTGCTGCTATCAATGGCGCCGCACTTGGTGGCGGTTGTGAGATGACACTGGTTTGTGAATACCGCGTCATGAGCGAAAAAGCCATCATCGGTCTACCAGAAACTCAGCTAGGTATTTTCCCAGGATTCGGTGGTACCGTGCGTAGTACGCGCGTCATCGGTATCGATAATGCACTAGAATTAATTGCAACGGGTAGCCCCAAAAAACCAGTTGACGCCTTAAAACTTGGTCTCGTTGACGCGGTCGTTATCGCTGATGACTTGCAAGATGCGGCCACTGACTTGGTCAAAAAATGCATCTCAGGTGAGATTGATTGGCAAGCCAAGCGTGAAGAGAAGCTAAACCCTGTTAAGCTCAATCAACTTGAGCAAGCGATGGCGTTTAATAGCGCTAAAGCAATGATCTTTGCCAAAGCTAATCCTAAGCAGTATCCTGCGCCAGCACTTGCTATCGAAGCGATTGAAAAGCATGTGAACTTGCCACGCGACGAAGCCATTGAGGTCGAAGCCACTTACTTTGCAAAAGCGGCGAAAACTCCGCAAGCTGAGAGCTTAGTCGGTCTATTCTTAAGTGATCAATTGGTCAAAAAACTTGCCAAAAAGCACAGCAAGCTGGCACACGATATCTCTGAGGCTGCCGTATTAGGCGCAGGTATTATGGGCGGCGGTATTGCTTATCAAGCGGCGAGCAAGGGTTTGCCAATCATCATGAAAGATATCAAATCTGAGCAATTAGATTTGGGCATGGGTGAGGCCAGCAAACTACTTGGCAAAATGGTCGAACGCAAAAAGATGACTCCAGCCAAAATGGGTGAAACGCTTAGCCGTATCCGTCCTACGCTAAACTACGGTGATTTTGGTGATACTGATATCGTTATCGAAGCCGTCGTCGAAAACCCTAAAATCAAGCGCTCAGTACTAAAAGAGGTCGAAGGCTTAGTTAAAGAAGACGCGATTATCGCCTCTAACACCTCAACCATCTCTATTACTTACTTAGCAGAAGCACTGGATCGTCCAGAAAACTTCGTTGGTATGCATTTTTTCAATCCAGTAAATCGCATGCCGCTCGTAGAAGTTATTCGCGGCGAAAAGTCCTCTGAAGAAGCGATTTCAACGACCGTTGCCTTGGCGACAAAAATGGGTAAAGTGCCTGTTGTGGTCAATGATTGCCCAGGCTTCTTGGTTAACCGTGTGCTATTCCCATATTTCGGTGCGTTTGACTTACTACTTAAGCAAGGCGCGGACTTTGTCCATGTGGATAAAGTCATGGAAAAATTCGGCTGGCCAATGGGTCCGGCCTACTTAATCGACGTCGTTGGTTTGGACACAGGTGTCCACGGCGCAGAGGTTATGGCAGAAGGGTTTCCTGATCGCATGAAGCCTGATTATAAAGGCGCTATCGAGCATCTTTATGAGAACAAACGCTTGGGTCAAAAGAACGGCGTTGGCTTTTATAAATACGAGATGGACAAGCGCGGCAAGCCGAAAAAGAGCGCTGATGATGCCACTTATGAGCTTCTAAAAACTACGACTGATAGCGACAAACAAGAGTTTGATGATCAAACCATCATTGACCGTACTATGCTTGCTTTTTGTAACGAGACGGTACGCTGCTTAGAAGACAATATCGTAAGCACGCCATCAGAGGCCGATATGGCGATGATTATGGGCGTTGGTTTCCCGCCATTTCGCGGTGGCCCTTGCCGTTATATCGACCAGATGGGTCTAGATAACTACTTGGCACTATGTGAAAAATACGCGCACCTTGGCAAAGCTTATGAAGCCCCGCAAAAGATTCGCGATATGGCCGCTGCAGGCGAAACGTTTTACGCTACTGCATAGTCTCTATTTGAGATAACGTATTAGGATAAGTGCCGTAAGTCTGTTCATTTATAAAAAATAGATCCTTACGGCCACTCACAACATTAAAAAGGAAAGTAGTATGACAACTTTAAGTCCAAATGACGTGGTCATCGTAGACGGCGTGCGTTCAGCCATGGGTAGAACCAAAAACGGTATGTTTCGCCACGTTCGCGCTGATACGATTTCAGCTGAGCTGGTTCGTGCTTTAGTAGAGCGCAATGACTTCGATACCAATGACGTCGAAGACATTATCTGGGGCTGTGTCAACCAAACCCTAGAACAAGGCATGAATATTGGTCGTAATATTGGTCTGCTCGCTGGTATTCCAAAGACCACTGGTGGTCAGACGGTCAACCGTTTATGCGGCTCATCAATGCAAGCTTTGCATACAGCAGCGGCGCAAATTATGACGGGTCAAGGTGATACCTTCATCATTGGCGGCGTTGAGCACATGGGTCACGTCGGTATGATGCATGGCATCGATCTAAACCCAGCGGCCTCTAAGCATTATGCAAAAGCCTCAAACATGATGGGTTTGACTGCTGAGATGTTAGGTCGTATGAATGGCATTAGCCGCGAGCAGCAAGACGCCTTTGGTCTTGAGTCGCATCGCCGCGCTTGGGAAGCGACGACTGAAGGGCGTTTTGACAATGAAATCATCGGTATTGAAGGCCATGATGAGCAAGGTCGCTTGCAATTATGCACGGTCGATGAAGTGATTCGTCCAGACGCCACCATAGAGCAAATGCAAAAACTGCGTCCCGCCTTTGATCCTAAAGGGGGTACGGTCACAGCAGCAACCTCATCAGCACTCTCTGATGGTGCTTCAGCGATGCTCGTCATGAGCGCGCAAAAGGCCAAAGACTTAGGTCTCAAGCCACGTGCGCGTATCCGTAGTATGGCAATCGCGGGTTGTGACGCGGCGATCATGGGCTATGGCCCTGTACCTGCCACCCAAAAAGCACTAAAGCGCGCTGGTTTAGAGATCAATGATATGCAGACTATCGAGCTCAACGAAGCTTTTGCTGCGCAAGGTTTATCAGTACTAAAAAACCTTAACTTGCTAGATAAGCAAGACATCATCAACGTCAATGGTGGTGCGATTGCTCTTGGTCATCCGCTAGGTTGTTCAGGTGCGCGTATCACCGTTACACTACTCAACGCAATGGAGCAGATGGATACCGAAGTCGGTCTTGCGACCATGTGTATCGGTCTAGGTCAAGGTATCTCTACTATCATTGAGCGTGTGTAAGCTTTTAAGTCAGTTATAATAGTCTATTAAGAACCCCTAGTCCTTCTGGCTAGGGGTTTTTTTATTGAGCTTTTTTATATACAGGCGTGAGTGACAAGTTGTTAATCGCGATTATCATCATTGACCCTATCAACAAAATATGACTAAATAAGAGGACGCATAATTATTATTTAAAATAGCTCAAAAACCGCTTGGCTGGTCGCGCACTGCTACCGCCGTACAAGGAGTGTACTATGTCCACTATGATTACCGATCGCACTTATCGTATCGCTCGCGAAAATACGCAGGCTATGATTATCGATGTACAAGAGCGTCTAACGCCGCACATCTATGATCATGAAAACATCGTCAAAAAGACGGTAACTTTAATTAAAGGCTTACAAGCATTAAACATTCCGATCATGCTCAATGAGCAATATAAAAAAGGACTGGGTGAGACGCTACCTGAAGTTAAAGAAGTATTAGAAGGCAGTAATGCTAAGGGCTTTGAAAAGGTCACCTTTAGTGCTTGTGATAACGATGATTCTTGGCATCATCTTGCGCAGCAAAATCGTAGTATTGTCTTACTGTTTGGCGTCGAAGCTCATGTTTGCGTCCTACAGACGGCGCTTGATCTGCTCGATAACGGTATGCAGCCGGTCATCATCGGGGACGCCGTCGGTTCGCGCTATCCTTATGATAAAAAACAAGCTATTCGCCGTATTCGCCGTGCTGGTGGAGTAATTACTACCGTTGAGACTATTTTGTTTGAGCTGTGCCGTAGTAGTCAAGATCCGGCGTTTAAAACCATTAGCAATTTAATTAAGTAGAGGCTTTACCTAAATTCATCGCTAAAAGCTTGAGAATACTTATGTCATTAGCAACACCAACACTTGCCTCAACTTCTACTGTCGATGAGATAACAGAGTTTTTATTAGAATTAGATGCCCTAAAACGAGTCGACCGCCGCAGTTACGTGACAGGTACGACGCGCCGCGAAAACTCAGCTGAGCACTCTTGGCATTTAGCCATAGCGTGTTGGTCAATTGCAGAGACGTTTGAGTTAGCTGTTAATCATGAGCAGCTACTCAAAATGGCACTGGTACATGATTTGGGCGAGATTGATGCGGGCGATACTTTTTTGTACGCTGACACTCGTAGTCAGGCGCACATCGATGAGCGTACTGGTATTGCGCGTTTGCAAAGCGAGCCTGGCAATGGTATCGCCAATTTAAGTGAGGTGTGGGAGGCGCAAGAAACGGGCAGTAGCAAAGAGGCTCAGCTTCTCAAGGTGGTCGATCGGCTATTGCCGTTTTTACTCAATCTAAATACTGAGGGCCAAACTTGGCTTGAGCTTGGTGTCAGTCGTTCGCAGGTTGCTAATGCTCATGCATTTATTGAAAATAGCTTCCCGATGATTCACGACTGGCTATCCAAACAAATTGATTATGCAACTGAGCAAGGCTGGCTGATTGATCGATAAACCAAGATAGATATCATCTTCATAATATCGGACGCGGCACGAGGGAGGAAAATATCCTTTTTGCTTATCCTATTCATAAACACTTTCGCTATTAGCTTGGCTCTATTTTAGTGCTATTGACGGACTTAGATGGCTAGCAGCTAGCATCAAAGCTTAGTTGTAGTTTGTTGCACGATCTGTTGTACTTGTACAAAATCAGCATGGCGCACGTCTTTGCCGCTGGTACAAAATATCACTAATTCAGCGATATTGCGCGCATGATCACCCACGCGCTCTAGCGCTCGCAGTACCCATAATATATTGATGACCTTGGACACATGACGGCTGTCCTCCATGATATAAGTCATCAAGGCGCGAGTGGCTGATTGATATTCTTCATTGACCGCATCATCGCTTTGTAATACCGAAAACGCTTGCTGAGGATTCATCTGTGTAAAGGCACCCAAAGCATCAAGTAGCATAAGGCGCACCTGATTGGAGAGATGTTGCACCTCCAAATAGCCTCTAGGTGAAGCGCCGTTTTCGATCAATTGACACGCCATGCGCGCAATCTTGCTAGCCTCATCGCCCACCCGTTCTAGATCGACCACGCCTTTACTAAGCGCCATGACCAGACGTAAGTCATTGGCTGCTGGTTGGCGCTTGGCAACCAAGAGTAGGATTTGCTCATCTATCGTAATCTCTAACTGATTGATGCGCTGATCATCAGCGATGACTTTTTTCGCTACTGGCTCATCCGCTTCTATTAACGCTCGCGTAGCTATGGTGACTTGCTCGGCAGCCAGATGTCCCATCTGCATAAACAAATCGACCACGTCATGTAATTCATTATCAAAGCTTTTGGATAGATGTTTTTCAGTGATTGGCATAATGGCTCTCTGAGTCATATAGATTGTCGACAATGGAGGTACGAGCAAAAACTAGCTTTGCTAGCAGTAACGATTAATTTAACCATAACGACCAGTAATATAGTCCTCGGTCGCTTTTTGCGCAGGAGTGGTAAATATCTGATCCGTCGCACCCATCTCTACCATATCACCTAGATACATATAGGCAGTATAATCTGAAACACGCGCCGCTTGTTGCATGTTATGGGTGACGATAGCGATGGTATAGTCGTTTTTTAAATCAGTAATCAGCTCTTCGATAGCCCCTGTCGAGATAGGATCGAGCGCGGAGGTTGGCTCATCTAATAGCAGGACTTCAGGCTTGGTGGCGACCCCACGTGCAATACAAAGCCGTTGCTGCTGACCACCCGACAGCGATAATCCTGAGGCTTTGAGCTTGTCTTTAACCTCCGTCCATAGCGCCGCCTTTTTTAGTGCCCATTCAACGCGCTCATTCATCTCTGACTTGCTCAGCTTCTCATACAGACGCACGCCAAAAGCGACGTTATCATAAATGGACATAGGGAAGGGAGTTGGTTTTTGAAACACCATCCCGACGCGCGCCCGCAATAGATTAACGTCCAAATCTTTATCTAAGATATTTTTGCCATCAAGACTAATTTGACCCTCTGCATGCATATTTGGATATAAGTCATACATACGATTAAAGGTGCGTAGTAACGTTGATTTGCCGCAGCCTGAGGGGCCAATGAACGCTGTGACCTTTTTTTCTGGAATGTCGATATTGATATTTTTTAATGCTTGAAATTCACCATAATAAAAGCTTAAATCACGAATAGCTATTTTGGCCGCTGGCATGTTATCAGGCATATCTGCTATCGTTTGCTGCGTGAAGCTTGCTTTATCTGGCTGCTGCTGTTGACCTTTGGTCATCGACGGCGTTAGCAGATTGCGTGTGCTGATAGTCTCTGTTTGCTGCACTTTTTTTCTTTCCAATACATCAGTCATCGTGTCACCTCTCTATTTTTTGTTTGATCAAATGAAGGTTGCTATAGGTTTTAATGCGCCTCAACGCGCCATAACGTTATGCGCTATCGAGTATGGTCTCTGCCACCGATTGAGCGTGCGACAATATTTAAGGTTAATACCGTACCCGTAATCAGTAGTGCCGCTGACCAAGCCAGTGCATGCCAATTGTCGTACGGACTCATCGCAAATTGATAAATGGTGTTAGGCAGGTTAGCCATGGGTCCTGTCATATCAGTACTAAAATACTGGTTGTTCAGCGCAGTAAATAGTAGGGGCGCGGTCTCACCTGTGATGCGCGCAAAAGCTAAGAGCACGCCTGTGGTCAGACCCGCTTTAGCCGCTTTTAGCGTGACCGTACTGACCAGCTTCCATTTCGGTGTGCCTAGGGCATACGCCGCTTCGCGCAGGGTATTGGGTACGAGATTGAGCATGTTTTCAGTGGTGCGCACAACGACAGGAATCACAATCAGCGCTAATGCCACCGCACCTGCCCAACCCGAGAAGCTTTGCCCTTTGACCATCAGCGCATAGACAAACAGACCGATAACAATTGAGGGCGCTGATAATAAAATATCATTCAAAAAGCGCGTCACTTTACCTAACATACTGCCATGCGAGAACTCTGCTAGATAAATGCCTGCCATCATACCTATCGGCGCACCAATCGCAAGTCCTGAAAAGGCGAGCATCATAGAGCCAACGATAGCGTTGCGCAGACCACCTGCGCCCATAGGCGGCGGCGTATCTGCCGTAAATATGGGCATAGTGACCAGACCTTGAACACCCTCGGTGACAAGCGTTAGCAAAATCCACGAGAGCCAAAATAAACCAAAGCCCATAGCCAATAGCGCAAATCCAAGCCCTAGTTTGTTAATCAAGCGGCGCTTGTTATATAAATGCTGGTTATAGCGAGCATCAAAGCTTGCAGCGGGCTTAGTAGTCACAGGCACTGAGGTCATAAGGCATTTATCCTTTTGGGTTTAATAGTGATACTTTGTTCTAAAACATTATCGGCTGTAGCGCTTATGCATTTAACTCAAGTGCCCGCTTTTTGATCAATACGCATCAGCATTAATTTGGATATCGAGAGCACGATAAAGGTAATAACAAACAGAATCAGCCCTAAATGTAACAAGGATGCTAAGTGCAACTCGCTTGATGCTTCGGCGAACTCGTTGGCTAACGCTGAGGTAATCGTGACCCCAGAGGTGAATAGACTAGGACTGATATTAAAGGCATTACCGATCAAAAAGGTCACTGCCATTGTCTCGCCTAAGGCGCGACCCAAACCCAAAATCACCCCACCGACCACGCCCGTTTTGGTATAAGGTAGAATGATTTTGAACATGACCTCCCACGTAGTAGCGCCCATACCGTAAGCGGATTCTTTAAGCAAGTCAGGCACGACTAAGAACACATCACGCATGGTCGCCGCGATAAAAGGAATAATCATAATGGCGAGCACTAAGGAGGCGGTAAACATCCCTAATCCCATCGGTGCACCCGCAAATAGCTTGCCAATGATAGGCAGTGGCCCGATATGTTCGATAAACCAAGGCTGAATATGATCGCCAAAGAAAGGCGCGAAGACAAACAAACCCCACATACCATAAATGATAGAAGGGATGCCCGCGAGAAGCTCAATGGCAATGCCTAATGGCTTCTTTAAAAAGGTAGGGCATAGCTCAGTCAAAAAAATAGCAATACCAAAACTTACAGGCACCGCGATACAGATAGCGATAAAGGAGGTGACCAGCGTGCCATAAATAGGCGCGAGCGCACCGTACTGATCGCCGACCGTATCCCAATTATTACTGGTATAAAACCCAAGTCCAAACTCGCTGATACTAGGCCATGCGCCCACTATTAATGAGAGTAAAATACCGCCAAGCGACAATAGCACCAAGATAGCAAAAGCTTTGGTCGCAGTGACAAAAATTGCATCCAAGCGTTTTTGTTTTGCCAGTTGGAATTTTAGATCTGCCATAACAGTCTCAATATTTTAATAAGTTTAACAATAGAGATGACTAGGTGTTCGTCTAAAGGTTTGAGGTGTAAACAGGCTGGCCTTCGCTATCGACAACCTCGCTCCATTTCGCTTTGAACAACGTCACGGCGTTATCAGAGAAGGGCACATAATCAAGCGCTAGCGCATCTTCATCACCTTGGCTATACGCCCAGTCAAAGAAGGCTAAGACGCCTGCGACTTGCTGCGCATCTTTTGGTTGCTTGTGCACTAAAATAAAAGTCGCCGCGGCGATAGGCCATGCTTGTGCGGTCTCAGAATTGGTAATGACTTTGTAAAAGCCTTCTTGTTGTGACCAGTCGATGTCACCTGCTGCGGCAAAGGTGTCGATAGAAGGCTGTACGACATTACCCGCGGCATTTTTGAGCGCGACGTGTGACATGCCGTTTTGCTTGGCATAGGCATATTCAACGTAGCCGATTGAGTTATTCATACGCGTCACATAGCTGGCGACGCCTTCGTTACCTTTACCGCCTGCGCCCGTAGCTGAGGTTGGCCATTTGACAGTCTTATCCACGCCAACATTGTTATTCCAGTCGCTAGATACCTTGGCCAAGTAATCGGTAAAGTTAAAGGTCGTGCCTGAACCGTCCGAGCGAAACACAGTAGTGATTGCTGCATCAGGCAGCGCCAAATCTGGGTTCATGGCTTTGATAGCAAGGTCATTCCAGTTGCTAATTTTGCCCAGATAGATATCGGCTAAAGTGTCACCATCTAATTTTAATTGACCAGGCGCTATGCCTTTAATATTAACCACAGGAACGACGCCACCGATCACTGTTGGGAATTGAATTAGACCAGCTGCATTTAGCTCCTCTGGTGTCATAGGGGCATCGGACGCCCCAAAATCGACCGTATTGGCAATGATTTGTTTGATACCGCCCGACGAGCCAATCGACTGATAGTTGACTTGACCACCCGTCGATTGATTATAAGCGTCTGACCACTTGGCGTAGATAGGCTGCGGAAATGAGGCGCCCGCTCCAGTGATACTCATAGATACGTTTTCGCTAGCGCCAGCAGCATTATTGCTCTGAGCGGCAGCCGTATCATTCGTTGACTGACTACAAGCGCTTAAGCTAAGTACGCTGGCGAGGGCGACGACTAAAAATGAGTAACGCATAACGGCTCCTAAAAATGACTGGTTTATGAGTGATTATCTTTTATCAAAAAAACGTGATGAATATGCTTGGCATGATGTGTGAATCAATAAGCACATCATGCCAAGCAAATATGACAATTTGATGACATTGATAATATTTAAGCAAAAGAGAGTTAAAAATTGACAGAAGTTAGGGCATGTCCCTTATCTAGAAAAGTAAGTTCAACACGCTCTAGAGTTTCTATACAAGCCTGAAAAGTTGCCAGCGCCAAAGGCAATACTAGGATCGATATAACCTTTAAATGATGCCAAATAAAAAAGGCACTTATTTATGCATTTGTTTAAAGGTACTTAGATTTAAAGAGATTTAGATTTAAAGGGATTTAGATGAGTGAGTAGGGCTGAATTTGGAGGAGGGCGCAGTTTACGAGAAGGCAAGAGCAGCTAACAAAGTCTAAATACAAGCCCATTACTTTGTTAGCTTATATAGTGAATATAAGTTTAAAGATTTGCTTATGGACGGCTATAGCTATTATCATATCAACGCAGTATTTTAAAAAGAAGACAATACCCTAAATCGGAGAAAACAATGATTACCCATGTCCCTGATGTGACTTTTAAAACTCGTGTTCGTGATGACTCTATTGGAGGAGATAACCCATTTACTTGGTATGACCTAACCACAGATGAGCTATTTGCCAATAAAAAAGTGGTGGTGTTCTCACTACCCGGTGCCTTTACACCCACGTGTTCGACCAGCCATCTGCCTCGTTATGAAGCGCTTTACGATGAGTTTAAGGCGTTAGGCGTAGATGAAATCGTTTGCGTTTCTGTCAACGATGCGTTCGTCATGTATCAATGGGGTCTCAAGCAAAACCGCGAAAACGTTTTTTTGCTGCCTGATGGTAATGGTGAGTTCACTCGCAAAATGGGCATGCTCGTTGATAAGAGTAATCTGGGCTTTGGTATGCGCTCATGGCGTTATTCGATGCTTGTCGACAATAAAGCCATCAAAAAAGTGTTTAAGGAACCTGATTTTGGCGACAATTGCCCAATAGATCCGTTTGAAGTATCAGATGCAGACACTATGCTTGAGTATTTAAAAAGTAATGCTTAAATACTAGTCTCAAATATCAGTCCTCAAACACAAGAAAAAAAACTGCGTCGTCCTTAAATATAAGGGCTACGCAGTTTTTTATGGTTTTTAAGACTGTCTATCGCTGATTCGAGCTAGCCTAGAAGGGATCATGCTACATTAGAAATAGCATATATACTTAGGTAGCTACACTTAGGTAGCACGCCTCACTAGTATCATATTTCAGACTTTCCTAGCAATTGCCCCATTTGTACGGTTGAGC